>CANGSN010000055.1 GCA_947455805.1 Planctomycetota bacterium | reverse complement strand
CGCCAGACCCCATTCCTGACCTGCGACTTCCATGGCGTACGTCAAGTCCGGCTCAGCCCCCGATGAGTCGCGGACGAGCACTTCGATGCGGAACGTGGCGCTCCCGCGACGGATCGGTGACGGGTGTAGCAGCGCGTAGTCGCGTAGGTTGGACGCGGGCTCGGTGAAGTAGCGCAGCGTCTCGAACACCTCGATCAGGCTGCTCTTGCCCGAGCCGTTGTCGCCGATCAGAACGGTCAGCCCGTCCAGATCGAGCGTCACGTCGGCCAGGCTACGAAAGCCCGTAACGTGGATGCGCGTGATGCGATCGCGAGAAGCGGTGGGCGCGGCCATGGCCGCATCGTCGCAGGTCGCCCACGTTCACTCCAGCCGCCATCCGCGCGCGGCTCGCACCGCCACTGTCACTTCAGCTGCGCGTGGTAGTCCTGCAGCGGCGTCACCTCGAGCGGCTTCTTCAGCCACGCTTCGAGGCCCTGGATCGTCGCCGACGCGGCCGCGATCGTCGTGATGCACGGGATGCGGTGCGACACCGCGGCGCTGCGGATCAGGCGATCGTCGCTGCGTTCGCGGCGGCCGCTCGGCGTGTTGATGATGAGGCGCACCTCGCGGTTCATCACCAGGTCGAGCACGTGCGGGCGGCCTTCGTGGATCTTCATCACGCGCTGCACCGGGATGCCGGCGTTCTGCAGCGCCTTGGCGGTGCCGCCGGTGGCGACGATCTCGAAGCCGAGCGAGTGCAGGCGGTCGACCAGCGGCACGATCAGCCGCTTGTCCTCGTCGCGCACCGAGACGAACACCTTGCCGTCCTTCGGCAGCGTGTTGCCAGCACCGACCATCGCCTTCGCGAAGGCCGTGCCGAAGCGCACGTCGATGCCCATGACCTCGCCGGTCGACTTCATCTCCGGGCCGAGCACGGTGTCGACGCCGTGGAACTTGTTGAACGGGAACACCGGCGCCTTGACCGAGAAGTACGGCGGCTCGAGTCGTTCGATCACGCCGACCTGGCGTAGCGTCTCGCCGAGCATCACGCGCGCGGCGAACTTCGCCAGCGGCTGGCCGATCGCCTTGCTGACGAACGGCGCCGTGCGCGAGGCGCGTGGGTTGGCCTCGAGGATGTAGACCTTGTTGCCACGCACGGCCCACTGCACGTTCATCAGGCCTATGACCTTGAGCGCGCGCGCGAGGCGGCGCGTCTTCTCGGCGATCTCGTCGATCAGGCCCTCGGTCAGCGTGTACGGCGGCAGCGAGCAGCTCGAGTCGCCGGAGTGGATGCCGGCCTCCTCGATGTGCTCCATGATGCCGCCGATGACGACCTCGTTGCCGTCGGCGATCGCGTCGACGTCGACCTCGATCGCCGAGTCGAGGAACTTGTCGACCAGCAGCGGTCGTTCCTCCGAGAACGAACTGTGCCGTTCCATGTACGACTCGAGGCCGGCGCGCTCGTAGACGACCTCCATCGCGCGGCCGCCGAGCACGAAGCTCGGGCGCACCAGCACCGGGTAGCCGATGCGTTCGGCGACGGCGAGCGCCTCGGCGCCGTTGCGGGCCATGCCGTTCGGCGGCTGGTCGATGCCGAGCTTGGTGATCAGGTTGCTGAACAGCTCGCGATCCTCGGCTTCGTCGATCGAGTCGACGCTGGTGCCGACCAGCGGCGCGCCGTGGTCCTGCAGCCCGCGCGCGAGGTTCAGCGGCGTCTGGCCGCCGAACTGCACGATGACGCCGCGCGGCTGGATGCGGTCGACGACGTTCATCACGTCCTCGTGCGTCAGCGGCTCGAAGAACAGCATGTCGGAGGTGTCGAAGTCGGTCGACACGGTCTCCGGGTTGCTGTTCACCATCACCGTCTCGTAGCCGAGCTGGCGCAGCGCCATCGCCGCGTGCACGCAGCAGTAGTCGAACTCGATGCCCTGGCCGATGCGGTTCGGGCCGCCGCCGAGCACGACGACGCGCTGCTTCGCCGTGCCGCCGGGCTTGGCCGGGTTGCTGCTGCGGGTGTCGGTGTCGACCTCGTCCTCGATGCCGTCGTAGGTCGAGTAGAGGTACGGCGTGTGGCTCGGGTACTCGGCGGCGCAGGTGTCGACGCGCTTGTAGACCGGCAGCACGCCGAGCGCCTTGCGGTGCTCGCGCACGTCCCACTCGGTGACCTTGCCGGGGCAGGCGGCGGCGATCTGGCGGTCGCTGAAGCCCAGGCGCTTCGTCGCCTGCATCAGCTCGCGGCCGACGCCGGCGAGGCCGTTCCTGGTCGCGGCGACGATCTTCTGCTCGTGCTGGATCAGCGTGAACAGCTGGTCCAGGAACCACGGGTCGATCTTCGACGACTCGTGCACGTCCTCGACGGTCATGCCGGCGAGGAAGGCGGCGCGCACCCAGTCGATGCGGTCGGCGCGCGGCGTGACCAGGTGCGGGCGGATCGACTCGACGTTGAAGTCCTCGGCCTTGCAGTGCGGCTTGCCGGGCACGTTGCCGAAGCCGTTGCGGCCGGTTTCGAGGCCGCGCAGCGCCTTCTGCATCGCCTCCTTGAAGGTGCGGCCGATCGCCATCACCTCGCCGACCGACTTCATCTGCGTGGTCAGCACCGAGTCGGCGGTCGGGAACTTCTCGAACGCCCAGCGCGGGAACTTGACGACGCAGTAGTCGATCGTCGGCTCGAAGCACGCCTTGGTCGTCTTCGTGATGTCGTTGTCGAGCTCGTCGAGCGTGTAGCCGACGGCGAGCTTGGCCGCGATCTTGGCGATCGGGAAGCCGGTCGCCTTGCTGGCCAGCGCCGAGCTGCGGCTGACGCGCGGGTTCATCTCGATCACGATCATGCGCCCGTCCTTCGGGTTGATCGCGAACTGCACGTTGCTGCCGCCGGTGTCGACGCCGATCTCGCGGATGCACGCGATCGCGGCGTCGCGCATCAGCTGGTACTCGCGGTCGCTCAGCGTCTGTGCCGGCGCCACCGTGATCGAGTCGCCGGTGTGCACGCCCATCGGATCGAAGTTCTCGATCGAGCAGACGATGATGACGTTGTCGTTCCGGTCGCGGACGACCTCGAGCTCGTACTCCTTCCAGCCGGCGATCGACTCCTCGACCAGGATCTCGCTGTTCAGCGACAGCTGCAGGCCGCGGCCGGCGATCTCCTCGAACTCCTGCAGGTTGTAGGCGATGCCGCCGCCGCTGCCGCCCATCGTGAAGCCGGGGCGGATGACGCACGGCAGGCCGATGACGTCGAGCGCCTTGCGCGCCTCGTCCATCGAGTAGGCCAGCTGCGAGCGGGCGCAGGAGAGGCCGATCTTCTCCATCGCGTCGCGGAACTCGAGGCGGCCCTCGGCCTTCTGGATCGCCTCCGGGCGCGCGCCGATCATCTCGACGCCGAACTTCTTCAGCACGCCCATGTCGTTCAGCTGCATCGCGCAGTTGAGGGCGGTCTGGCCACCGAGCGTCGGCAGGATCGCGTCGGGGCGTTCCTTCTCGATGATCTTGGCGACGACGTCCGGGGTGATCGGCTCGATGTAGGTCCGATCCGCCATCTCCGGATCGGTCATGATCGTGGCCGGGTTGCTGTTGATCAGCACGATCCGGTAGCCGTCGGCCCGTAGCGACTTGCAGGCCTGCACCCCTGAATAGTCGAACTCGCAGGCTTGGCCGATCACGATCGGCCCGGACCCCAGGATGAGGATCGACTTCAGGTCTTGGCGGCGTGGCATTTCGGGCCAGGACTACAGCGAGTCGGCCCGCGCCGCGCGAGAGGAAAGACGGGCTCGTCGCGCGGTGCTCGCGGCTTCCTGCGCGCGGTCACTTCGCCGGCGGCAGCGCCGGGTCCGGCTTGGTGAAGTCCGGGCCGAGGTCGATCAGGATCGCGTACTCGGCCGGATCGTTGGTCGCCCGGGCGACTTCGAGCGCCAGCCACTGCGAGCGCCGGGCCTCCGGCGAGGTCTCCTCACCGATCCGATAGCCGGTGCCGCCCTGGGCGCGGGCCAGGCCGAGGTAGTACTCGGCGTTCAGCGGGTCGAGCTCGAGCGCCTTCTTCATGCTCTCGATCGCCTCGTCGTTCTGGTCCTTGAGCCACTGCGCCCGGCTCAGGGTGGCGTAGACCTGCGGGTTGTGGAAGCCCTTCTCGAGGGCGATCTTCAGCATGCGCTGGGCCTTCAGCGGCGCGTTGCTGCCGATGGCGATGCGGCCGGCTTCGTAGTAGCCGCGGCCGGACGACGGCTGCAGGCCCTTCACGTACTCGTGCCAGGCCTTCTCGACCTCCTTGAGGTCCTTGAAGTCCATGTACTTCTTGAACAGCTCGATCTGGTCGACCGGCTTCACCTGCTTGAACTGGATCTGGTCGATCTCGCGCTGGACCGACTTGTCGCGCGCGAGCGCCATGTAGAAGTCCTTCAGCTTCTTCTCGGTCTTCGGGTTCTCGAGCAGCCAGTGCATCAGGGTCCAGCCCCACGCGTACTGCTCCGACCCGAACTCCTCCCGGGTCATGTTGATCAGCTGCTCGAGGCCCTGCCAGCGGCCCTCTGCGATCGCATCCTGGACCTCGGCCAGACGGCCTTCCTGGATGTACCCGATCGACATCTTCTTGGCCTTCTGGTCCCACTTGCTGGCGCCGTAGTACTCGCCGAGCGACTCGTTGACCCAGAGCGGATACTTGAACTTCGTGTCGATCAGCTGGGTCAGATAGTGGTTCGTCTCGTGGAACATCACCTCGCGCGTGAAGTCCAGATCGAGACGGTCGTAGTAGAAGTTCAGCTCCAGCGGCTCCACGAAGCGGAAGTAGCCGGCCACGCCCTGCCCGGCGCCGCTGACCTGCTGGAAGTAGTCCTGGTCGTGGTAGAAGCAGACCTTCAGGCGGCCGAGCTTCGGCGGCTTCTTGATGCCCCACTCCTTGGTGAAGGTCTTGAAGTAGACCTCCATCTGGTCGGCGAAGCTCTTCATCACCTCGGGGTCGATGGTGTACTCGAAGGCGAAGTTCTCGGTGTTGAGCGTGTAGCGGTTCTTCCAGTCGCGGTGCGCCATCGCCTCCCTGATGCGCGCTTCGCGGTCGGCGGTGCGCTTCTGCAGGAGCTTGTCGCGCTCGGCGACCTGCATCCACTTGCCGTCGAACTTGACGAGGCCCTGGTCGAGTTTGCTCTTGTCCTCGTCGCTGAGGCTCGCGTCGACGGCTTCGCCCTTGATGTGCGACTCCTTGACCAAGGAGCGCGGGATGGCGATGTCGCCGTGCGGGAAGTGGATGACGATGTTGTCGCCGACCGTCTCCATCTTGACGCCGGTGACGAAGCGGGTGTCCTTCAGGAGCAGGCTGTCCTGAGCCACCGCGAGCAGCGGCGTGCACAGGCACGAGGCGAGCAAGGACAGGGAACGGAGTGAGGGGCGCATGGCTTGGGCGTTGCTGCGGTGATGGGCTTGGCGAGGGCGGACCGGCGGTGAGCGCCGCCGGCCGACATCAGGCGGTCATGCCTTCTTCAGGTACTCGTGGAAGGCCTTCTGGATCGAGGTCCACGTGGCGTCGTCCCAGCCGAGGTCCTTGGTGAGCTGCTCGAGGATCTCGGTGTGGCGGCGCTTCCAGTAGTTCCGGTCCTCGTCGTTGTTGGCCTTCTCCTCTTCCTCGGTGGTGGCGGCGGCGCGGCCTTGACGGCGTTCCGCGTCCATGCCCTCGGCCAAGGCGATCGTGCCCTTCATGTACTTGACGACGAAGTCCTTCAGCTGCGGGGTCTTGGCACCCGGGCCGTACATGTAGCGCACCAGCCGGCTGGTCTGCGCCACCCACTGCCAGTAGGCGGCTCGCTCGGCGTCGGTCGTGGTCTTCATCTCGCCTTCGAGCTTCGTGCCCATCAGCTCCTTCAGGGCGGCGAAGGCGCCGGCGCGCTCGACTTCGCGGATGGAGTTGTTCTCGCGGTCGGACGGCTCGTTGACCAGCTTGCCGAGCTTGATGCGCGAGCCGCCGACGTAGCCGAGCAGGCCCGTGCGCATCCAGGTCGGCAGGTAGTTGTACAGCAGCGCGTCCTTGTCGTAGATGTATTGGGCGAACATGCCGCGGAAGAGGCGGCTCCAGTCGATGCCGGCGTTGCCTTCGCTCTTGTCCTGCCAGGTCACGACCTCGCGGTCGTCCGAGTTGTAGGAGTCGCTGTTGGCCGAGGTGTCGGCGTAGGCGCTGGCTTCGTCGATGTCGGCGCAGATGCGGATGATGCCGTGCATCACGTATTCGTCGCTGACGCTGTCGAAGTTCTCCTCCATCCAGCTGCGGTAGGCCTCGACCGCGTCGATGATGTTCTTCGTGTACTTCGCGTCGGCGTGCGACAGCACCAGGTAGTGCTTGGTGCGCTTGGCCGTCCAGCCCGGCAGCAGGTCCTTCTGCGACTTGGCCATGCGCTCCTCCTCGATCTTCTTGCGGCGGCGCTGGCGCTCCTCGACCGGCAGTTCCTTCCACTTGCTGCGGTCGGTGACCCACATCGTGTCACCGCCGTTCTCGCCGGTGATCGCGGCCGTGGCCTCGACCGTCGTGCGCGGGATCAGCTTGAACGACTTCAGTGCCGCCAGCATCTGCGGCTCGAGCTTCTCGAAGTGGTCCTCGAGCACGTCGCACTCGACCGCCATCTCGCCCTTCTCGCCGCGGAACAGCCAGGTGATCAAGCGGCGCTTCATGTTGGCGCTCTTCTCGATGCGCACCTGGAACTTGGTGCAAGGCACGCCGGCCTCGGTCGCCTGCTCTTCCTTGTCGATGTACCAGCCCTCGCCGACGTTGCGCTTCAGGTAGTCCTTGTAGTCGCGGTAGGGGACGTTCTTGGCGATGTAGGTGGTGTCGCCGCGCCGCTCCTCTTGGACCTTCAGCTTGCGCGCCTCGTCGTCGAACTCGATCACGTAGATCGTCGGCTTGTGCTCGCCGCCGCCCGTCGCGTCGCGCGTCTTCGTCTCGTAGCTGCGGTTGCTCAAGAATTTGCCGACGATCCACTTCTCGTCGATCTGCACCGGGATCGTCGTCCACTTCTCAGGGACCTTGATGCGGAAGCCCTTCTTGGTGTCTTCGTGGATGCCCTGCTTCTGCGCAGCGGCGGGAACGGCGAGGCTGGCGAGCGCGCACAACCCCAGAACAGCATGGACTGCCTTCATCATCGAGGGACCCTCACTTGGTACGAGACGGACAAGCTAGCGACTGATCGGAGCCCGGGCGAGCCCCGTGGCGAGCGGGACGTAACGCCGCTGCAACGAATCGTCTCCCGGGCGGGCAACCTTCCGAAGGGGCCTCGGACGACATTCTGCGACGTCTCCTCCCGACTTTGGGCCCGAGCCGGCATGATCCGCCGCCCCGAGGAAGACCTCACCCCCGCATGCAGCTCCGCTCGCTCCCTCTTCTCTCTGCCTTGTTGGGCTCCTTGTTCGCCCAGCAGCAGGCGTTCGCCCAGCAGCAGGCGTCCGCCCAGCAGCAGACGTCCGCCCAGCAGCAGACCACCGATGTCGTGTATCCCGCCGATGCGCCAGCCCGCGTCGGCGAAGCGGTCTGGCAGGCCTGTCGCGTCGTCGACGCCGTCACCGGCAAGCCGATCGCCGGCGCCGAGCTCACGCTGATCGATGCGCGGCGCACGCCGCTGCCGCGCGAGTTCTGGAGCAAGCGAGCCGCCACCAGCGACCAGGACGGTTGGATCCGCGTGCGCAGCGACGACCTGAAGGGGCCGTTCCAAATGCTGCTGTTGCGCGCCAAGGGCTATGGGCCGAGCGCCGTCACCGGCACGGTGCCGAGCCTCGTGTGGGCGCTGTCGCCGGCGATCGACGTGCCGGTGGCAGTGCAGGATTGGCAGGAACGGCCGGTCGCCAATGCGCGCATCGGCTTGTGCCTCGGGGCGGGCAACACGCCAGACGTCGCCGATGCGACCACCGACGGCAGCGGCAATACGGTGTTCCGCGCCATCGACCCGAACAACCCCGTCGCCGACGTCTACCCGAGCGCGCCGGACCTGTCGGTCACCGACTACGGCCGGCTCGACTGGGTGCCGGGCGACCACCCGGTCGTCGTCAACGTCGCGCGTGGACACCGCATCGAGGGCGTGCTGCTCGACAAGGACGGCAAGCCGTTCGCCGGCGCCTTCGTCGGTGCGCCGCAGGTCACCCGCGGTCCGTGGGCCAGGACCGGCGCCGACGGCAAGTTCGTGCTCGAGGGTGCGGTGCAGGATCCCGATCTGCTGGTGCTGATCGGGCGCCAGCTGGTCAAGTTCGATCGCCCGGACGGCGAGATGCCGTTCACGCTGCAGCTGCCCGAACTGCCGCCCGAGGCCAAGGTCGAGGAGATCGTGGCGGAAGGGGACGAAGGCGGCGACGGCGAACAGCAGGGCGGCGACGGTCCGGCGCCCGGACCCGGCGGCAAGGTCGTCAGTCAGCCCAACGGCGGCCAGCAGCGTCGCCGACTGCCGCCGAAGGTCGTCGAGCGCCCCGAGCCGCCGGAAGGCCCGATGGTCGAGGTCGAACTGCAGGTCGCCGACCCGCAGGGCGCGCCGATCCCGGAACTGCTGATCCGTCTGCGCGGCCCGCTGCCGCGCTACGCCCTGGCCAACGAAGACGTGCGCGACGGCGTGGCGTCGATGACGCGGCTGCCGGGCAAGTACGAAGTCGTCACCGAGTCGCCGCGCTTCGAGCCGGTGCTCGGTTCGTTCGAGGTTGCCGAGGGCGGCAAGGCGACCGCCAAGCTGGTGGCGACGCCGCGGCCGCTGCTGCAGGTCAGGGTCGAGGACCGCGCCTCGCTCGGCAGCATCAACCTGCGCACGGCCGCCGGCACGCTCGACATCGCCGACCAGTTCGGCGACGACGGCGTGGCGTCGATCCCGGTGCCGAACACCGAGCCGTTCTGCTTCGTCGTCGGCAACGACATCGGCGTGCACGTCGTGCGCACCACGTTCGCCGAGGCGAAGGCGCAGCAGCCGCTGGTGCTGCGCGGCATCGCGCCGACCACGGTGCGTGGCAGCGTCGTCGGCCCGGACGGCAAGCCGGTCGCGGCCGACGTCGCGGTGATGAGCCGCTACGAGGCGCTGCGGGGCGAGGACGGCCTCGATCCGCGCAAGCTCGAACTGCAGCCTGCCGAGGCCGGCACGTTCGAAGTCGCGAGTCGTCACGAAGGGCTGGTGTTCGTCGTCGTCGTGCCGCGCGACGCCAAGCTGCGTCCAGCGATCGTGCCGTTCACGCTGCCGCACCGCGGCCTCGCGGTCAGCGCCGACGTCGGCAAGCTCGCCGTCGCCGCCGCCCCGCAGTTCGTGGCGCTCGGCGCCGACGGCAAGCCGATGGCCGAGGCGATGGCCGAAGTGGTGCGCGTCGGCTGGCACGACGTGCGCAAGCGCGGCCCGATGTTCGCGTTCGACGCCGCCGGCGGCCTGCTGGCGCCGCCGCTGAAGGCCGGCGACGCGGTGGTCGTGCCCGCCGACACGTGGGACATCGACCGCGACGCCGCCGAGGGCGAGGTCGCGATCGTCGACCTGCCGTTCCGCACCGTGCTCGAAGGCAACGGGCCCTGGCAGGTGAAGGTCCCGGCGGGCCAGCTGCTGGTGACGCTGAAGGACAAGGCCGGCGCCGCGGTCGATGGCCGCATCTTCCTCGCCGATCGTTCGCTCGGCGTGTCGGGCAAGCTGCACGTGCGGCAGGTGCCGCCGGGCCAGCACCAGGTCGTCGTCGTCGCGCGCGATCGCAAGGCCGTGCTGTGCACGGTCGACGTCAAGGCCGACGGCGTCAGCGAGCTGACCGTCGAGATGGGCGATCGCAACTGATCGCAATGGGCCCGCGACCTGCGCGCGCCCTCACCGGACGAGTCGTCACCAGCCGCGTCTTCACCAGACGAGCCGCGCGTCGTCCGGCCCGAGCCGGCCGGCCGCACGCACGCCGCTGCCGCTGGTCTTCTGCAGCGCGTCGCCGAGGTCTTTGCGCGCCGCCGCAGCCAACTGCTGTAGCCGGGCCACGACCTCCGGATGCTGCGCCGCGACGTCCTTCGTCTCGCCGGGGTCGGCGCGCAGGTCGAACAGCGCGAGCCCGATCGTCGCCGTCGTGTAGGGCGCCGGTGCGCCGTCGCGACCACCGGGCTTGCCGCCGAGCGTGGCGTAGTCGTGCGGGAAGTGCAGCTTGAAGCGGCCGTCGCGAACCGCCTGCAGCTGGCCGCCGGCGTAGTAGCAGCAGAACAGCGTGTGCGGCGTGCAGGCACCCGCTTCGCCGAACAGCAGCGGCCCGATGTCGAGGCCGTCGATGCGACGCGGCGGCAGTTCGGCGCCGATCAGCTTCGCCACCGTCGGCAGCACGTCGATCGTCGCCGCGAACTCGTGGCACGAAGCGCCGGCCGGCACGCGGCCCGGCCAGCGCGCGATCGTCGGTTCGCGGATGCCGCCTTCGAACATCGTGCCCTTGCCTTCGCGCAGCGCACCGGCGCTGCCGGCGTGCTCGCCGTACGACAGCCACGGGCCGTTGTCGCCGGTGAACAGCACCAGCGTGTGTTCGTCGAGGCCGCAGCGCTGCAGCGCCGCCAGGATCTCGCCGACCGACCAGTCGATCTCCATGACGACGTCGGCGAACGCGCCGCGGCCGCTCCTGCCGGCGAACGCCGGCGACGCGAACAGCGGCACGTGCACCATCGTGTGCGGCACGTAGAGGAAGAACGGCTCGTCGCGGTGTTGTTCGACGAAGGCGACGGCGCGTTCGGTGTAGTGCTTCGTCAGCAGCGCTTGCTCCTCGCCCGTCACCTCGGCGTCGACGACGCGTTCGCCGTCGAGCAATGGCAGCGGCGGATAGCCGCGTTTCCGCCGTTCGGCGTCGCTCGGCAGCTTCGCGTAGGCTGGGTGCAGCGGCCACATGTCGTTGCTGTAGGGCAGGCCGAACCACTCGTCGAAGCCATGGCGCCCCGGCAGGAACTTCGGATGGTGCCCGAGGTGCCACTTGCCGAAGCATGCGGTCGCGTAGCCGACCGACTTGCACAGTTCGGCGAGCGTCGTCTCGTCGTCGTGCAGGCCGATCTGCGCGTCCGGCCCGAGCGCGCCGGCGATGCCGACGCGCTGGTGGTAGCAGCCGGTCAGCAGCGCCGCGCGCGACGCCGAGCACACCGCCGACGACACGCTGAAGTCCGTGAAGCGCATGCCCTCGCGCGCCATGCGGTCGAGGTTCGGCGTCGGGATCGAACCGCCGAACGGCCCGATGTCGGCATAGCCGAGATCGTCGACGAAGATCACGACGACGTTCGGCGGACGCGATGGGGGAGCGTTCGCGGGTTTCGTGGTCGCGATGCTGGTGCAGGCGCCGAGCAGCAGCGAGGTGGCGAGGGCGGCCGTTCGCATGCTCGCATCATGGTGGGCGCGAGGCGATGCGCGCACCGGCATTCTGTGCTCCGGCCCGCGCCAAGTGCGGTGCACCTTGCACCTCGCGCGCCGTTCGTTAGCGTCCCGGTCGCGCGCGAGGGCGCACCCGGGTTGGCGGGCAGGACCGAGTCCACCTCGACATCGAACGTCCTTCGATCCCCATGACGCTCCATTCGCCGGCTCGCCGACCGCCGGCAACCGAGGAACCGTCATGCATGCACTTCCGCCCCGCGTCGACGTCGACCAGCTGCGCCGTCGCGCCAAGGAACGACTCGCCGCCGCACGCACCGGTGACCCTGCTGCCCTCGCGGCCTTCACCGCCGCCGGTCTGCCGCCGACGCTCGCCAGCGCCCAGTTGCTGCTCGCGCGCGAACACGGCTTGCCCAGT
>CANGSN010000054.1 GCA_947455805.1 Planctomycetota bacterium | reverse complement strand
GCCGCGGACGCCATGGCCAGCAGGCGATCGCGGCTCACCGTTCCTGCGCCTCCACGTCGGCGGGGGGCTTCGGCGCAGTCTGCACGGCGCGCAGGCGCGGTGCGCGCAGAGTCATCGTCGCGTAGTTCAGCTCGACCTGCGGCGAACGGAACGTCGGCCAGCCCGGCACCGCGACCTCGGCGCCGGCCGGATCACGCGCGATGCAGCGCTGGCGTTCGACGTCGATCTCGAGTTCGGCGGTCCGGGCCTGCATGCGCGGCCAGTCGAGCACCACCTGCTTCGCTTGCAGCTTGGTCACGCCGCCTCGCTTGGGGTCGCTCGTGCTGCTGCGCGTCGGATTGCGCAACACGGCCAGCTCCTGCGCCTCGATGCGCATGCCGGTCGGGTCGACGTCGCCGTTCGGCAGCAGGCCGACGGCGACCACCGGTCCGAAGAACGAGGCGCCGTCGGGTCGGAGTTCGATGTTGCCGTGGCAGGACGCCTGCATGTGCGACAGGAGACCGGTCTTGCCCAGCTCGTGCAACGTCACGCTCGGCGGCAGGAAGGTGTCGCGATCGGCGAACGAACCCATCGCCAGCAGGTTCTTCTCGGCGCCTTGCTGCACCCGCACGCGCGCACCGCGCATCGTCGCTTCGCGGCCTTCGTGCACGCGACGCACGACGGTCGGCGTCAGCTGGTCCGGGTCGCCGACGAACAGCGCCGAACGTGCGCCTTGCGACACCAGCAGTCGATGGCCGCTGCCGTCGACGTGGCCGTCCTTCGGGTCGTCGAGCTGGAAGTCGCGCACTTCCTCGAGCCACAGCCAGGGCGAGCCCAGGGACTGGAACGTGAGGTCGCCGAGCACGCTGGCGCCGCTGCCGGTGTGGAACTGCCGCGCCTGCGGCGACAGCAGGAACGGCAGCAGCCGCAGCCGCCCGGCCGTGCAGGCGATCGTCGTCGGTTCGGTGCGATCCGCCTGCAGCACGCGCGCGTGGATCGTCGGCTCGTCGTCGCCGACTGCTTCCGCGTCGACCAGCACGTGGCGTCCGCCGGCGTGGTGCACGTCGATGCGCGGGCCGCGCACGAGCACCTCCTGGTCGCCCTTCGACTTGCCTTCCTTCGTGGTGCCGAGCGAACCACGTTGGCGCAGCTGCGGCATGCGGTCGGCCTCGGCCAGGTCGCGCCACAAGCCGAGTGGCGCATCCGCGGGCACCGGCAGCAGGCGCATCGCGGTGGCGCCGAGCTGCACGAGGCGCGGCGAACGCGCGACGATCTGCTCGCCGCCGCGCTGCACGGTGAATTCGACCGGCCAGCCGGCGAGGTCGAGGTCGTGCAGTTCGCTGCCGGCGGCGGTCGTGACCAGGGTGCCGCGCAGCTGGCGGACCGAACGCAGCTGCAGGCCGTCGCCGGGCACGTCGCCGGCGATCGCGGCGTCGGGCGCCAGCACGTCGAGCTCACTGCGATTCCCGCGGCGCTGCACGCGGCAGCTGCCGCGGCCGTGCAGGTGCGTGTCGGCCTGACGAACGTCCCAGCGGTGCGCGCGCCACGCGGCGGTCGTCGAATCGGTCGAGAGGTCGGCGTAGCCGGCCGGTGCAGCCGGGCCGAGTTGCACGTCGTCGCCGTCCACGCCGCGCACCAGCAGGAACCCGTCGCTGCCCTTCGCGAGCAGCGGCGGATCGTTCGGCTCGTCGCCCCGCAGCTCGAGGTCTACGTCGCCGCGGCCGTGCACCACGACGCCGTCGTGGCCGTCGCGGCGGAACACGCGCACGCCTTGCGAAGCGTTGCCGATGCGGCGGCCCTGCTCGAAGTGCGACGCGCCCTCGGCGATCACGACCTGCTGGTCGGCGATGGCGCCGAGCGACCACTGCGGGAAGCCGAACGCACGGTGCATGGCGCCGGTCGTCTCCAGCGGACGCAGCAGGTGGATGCGTCGCCGCGCCGTCGCCACCATCGGCTCGCGCTTCTTGCCATCCTTGCCGACGCCATCCTTGCCGACGACCGGCTCGGTCTGCTCGAGCCGCGACTCACCACCGTGCGCCGTCAGCAGGAACGCGTCGCCCGACAGGCCCGGCAGCACCGAGAGGCGCGGCGTCGTCAGGCGGCCACCGGGCACCTCGACCGACGTCGGTGCGCCGTGCAGTACCATCTGCCGCCACACGACGGTCTGCCGTTCCTTGTCGCCCTTGTCGGTGGCTTCCGTCTCCTTGCCGCGCAGCAGCCAGGCCTGGAAGCGATCGCCGCGAACGGTCGTGCGGCCTGGCGGTGTGTCCGCCGCGGCGTCGACCGCGGGCCGCGAACGCGCGAAGCCGGGCAACGAAAGGTCGCTGCGCTGCACGTCGAGCTGCACGTGGTCTTGCAGCACGAGGCTGGCGATGCCGGTGCGCAGGTCTTCGACGTAGTGCAGGCGGCCGCGTGCGCGCGCAGTGACGCCTTCGCTCTCCAGTACCGGCTCGCTGAGCAGCTCGATGTCGGCGCGCTGCAGCTCGGCGTCCTTGCTGCGCGGCAGCCGCGCCTGCGCGCCGAGGCCACGCAACGTCACCTTGCGTTCGCCTTCGAGCACCATCAGCACCGCCTGCGTCGGCAGCGTCGTCATCACGATGGCGTCGTCGCCGATCGTCACGCGCGCGTCGCCGAGCAGCAGTTCGAGGCCGGCGAGGCGCGTGCCGGGTCGCGTGCGCAGCACGGCGTCGCGCAGGTCCAGTTCCTTGTTCTCGAGCAGCGACGCGCGGCCGTTGCCGTCCTTGCCGAGCTCGGCGAACGCCTGGCGAGCGTCGAGGTCGGCGACGTACTGGCCGTCGTCGTAGAGCTTGGCGTGCACGCGATCGAGCTGCTGCAGGCCTTCGCCGACCGGCTTGCTGTCCTCGAACGCGACCTCGAGCACGAGCTCCTTGCGCACGCGGCCGTCGGCGGTGCGCACTTCGCGCCACTGTGGCAACGTCGCCGGGCCGGTCAGCGTCGCCGACGCGTTCAGCTTGCCCTGCGCCACGGTGATGCCGCTGGGGCCGTCGTTCGGCTGCTGTCTGTCGGGGGCCTTGCCGTCGCCCTTGCCGTTGGCGCGCGTCGGCGCTTGCTCGCCGACGGCGAGTTGCAGCGCGACCAGGCTGCAGGCCGCGAGCAGCAGGAACAGCAGCAGGCGCTTCACGAAGCCTCGTAGCGGCGCAGCACGTCAGGCCACAGGCCGCGCGCGTGCAGCAGCTGCTCGATCACGTCGCGCACGGCGCCGAAGCCGGCGGAGCGCTGCGTCACGTGGTGCACGGCGGCGAACACTTCGTCGCGCGCTTCCGGCACGGTCGCGGCGAATCCGACCTTCTGCAGCACCGGCAGGTCGATGAGGTCGTCGCCGACGTAGGCGACGCGCGCGGGGTCGAGGTGCTGGCGCGCCAGGATCTCGCGGAACGCCACGCCCTTGTCGAGACGCTTCAGCACGACCTCGGTGACGCCGAGCTCGCGCGCGCGCCGTTCGACCACTTCGCCGCCGCGGCCCGACAGGAAGCCGGTGCGACCGCCGAGGCGGTGCCAGTGCGCGAGGCCGGCGGCGTCGTGCACGTGGAACGTCTTGATCTCGGTGCCGGCGGCATCGAACCAGATGCGGCCGTCGGTCAGCACGCCGTCGACGTCGAGCAGCAGGAACTCGATCGCCGCGAGCACGCTGTCGGCGGGGCGGGGACGGCCGGGAACGGGGTGGCTGCGACTCATCCGATCTTCAGGTTGAGCAGGTCCTGGACGTCGAGCAGACCGAGCAGATGCCCGCCGCCGTCGACCACCGGCAGCTGGTCGATCTCCTTCTGGTGCAGGAACGCCAGCGCTTCGAGCGCGAACATCTCCGGGCCGATCGAGCGCGGGTTGCGCGTCATCGCGTCGTCGATCGTGCGTTCGCGCGGGTTGGCGAGGCCGCGTTCGATCAGGCGGCGCAGGTCGCCGTCGGTGAAGAAGCCGAGCAGCTTGCCGTCCTTGTCGACGACGCTGGTCGCACCCGGGCGGCCGGGCGTGCGGGTCATGATCTCGATCGCCTGCAGCACCGTCTGCCCGCTCTGCACGCGCGGGTTGCGGTCGCCGGTGCGCATCAGTTCGCCGACCTTCATCAGGCGGCGGCCGAGGTCGCCCCCGGGATGGAAGCGCGCGAATTCCTCGGGGCCGAAGCGCCGACCTCCCTGCACGACCAGCGCCAGCGCGTCGCCGAGTGCCAGCATCGCCGTCGTCGACGCGCTCGGCGCCAGGCCGTAGGGGCCGGCTTCGTCGATGCGGCCGAGTTCGAGCACGAGGTCGGCATGCTTTCCCAGCGTCGACTTCTGGTCCTGGGTGATGGCGACCACCGGCACGCCGACCGCCTTCACGTGCGGCAGCATGACCATCAGTTCCTGCGTCTCACCCGACTTCGAGAACGCCAACAGCACGTCGCCTGGATCGACGCGGCCGAGGTCGCCGTGGATGGCCTCGGCAGGGTGCAGGAAGATCGACGGCGTGCCGGTCGAGGCGAGCGTCGCCGAGATCTTCTGGGCGATGAAGCCTGCCTTGCCCATGCCCGCCGTGACCACGCGGCCGCGCAGCCCGAGGATCAGTTCGGTGGCCTGCACGAAGGTCGGTCCGAGCCGTTCCGCCACCTGGCGGACGGCCGCAGCTTCGCGCTCGACGATGTCGCGCGCTCGCTCGATTCTGGGGTCCATTCGGTGATCAGAGCGAGGCACCGTGACGGGCGCCAGAGCGGGGGCCGGACGTTCTGCCGACGGACTATGGCAGGCCGATCGTGCACTGCCGGCCCTGGCTGAACGCCAGCTGCAGTGGCGTCGCGAGGCCCGGGTCGAGCACTGCACCCTGCGTGTAGAACACCGCCCCGGCGAGGCTCGACGTGTTCGGCAGGTTCCAGGTCAGAGCGCCCTGGCCCGTGGCATCGAGCAGCAGCGGCAACGGCAGATCGCCCGCCACCAGCAACGAACACCCAGGCGCCCCGAGCGGCGTCAGGTCGATCGGCAATGGCGTGCCGGCCCACTGCGTCGCGTCGACGGCGTAGATCAGGAGGCCGATGCCGTTGGCCGGGCCGCCGCCGAGGCGCAGCACGAAGCCAGCACCGACGTACGGCAGCGTCAGCGCCTGCGTCGTCACCGGGCCGGTGCTGCTGTTGCACACAGTGCCGAACGCGTTCGCCGTGCCGGGCTGCGCCGACAGCAGGCCCCAGGTCTCGGTCGTCGCGACGCTGGTGCCGTTGGCGCCGCCGGCGACGAGGATGCGGCCGCTCGCGTCCTGGCCGCCGGCTGCCCCGTGGCGCGCCGTCGGGCTCGCCGCGGTCGTGCGCTGCGTCCACGTCGTGCCGTTCCATTCCCACGTCGCCGACTGCACGCTCGGCGAGCCGCCGGCTGGCACGCGCAGGCCGCCGAACAGGACCACGCGCTCGCGGTTCTGGTCGTAGACCATCGTCGCGGCGCGCAGCGTGCCGGGGCCACTCTGACCGGTGCTCCAGCTGGTCCCGTTCCACGTCCAGGTGTCGCCGAGCGTCTGGTTGCCCGACGTCGAGAAGCCGCCGAACAGGACGCAGCGCCCCCGCTTCTGGTCGAACGCCATCGCCGCACTGGTGCGCGCGCTCGGCTGCACCAGCGGCGCGCGCAGGTTCCACGTCGTGCCGTTCCATTCCCACGTTTCGCCGACGTCGCCGATGGCGGTGACGCCGCCGAACAGCACGACGACCTGGCGCGCGCTGTCGTACGCCATCGCGGCGCCGGCGCGAGCCGCCGGCGCCAAGGTCGTGCTCGGCAGCGACCACGCCGTGCCGTTCCAGGTCCAGGTGTCGCCGGACAGGGTGTTGGTGCCGCTGACGCCGCCGAACAGCACGCAGTTGCCGCGCGCCGCGTCGTACGCCATCGCCGCGCGCCGCCGCGCCGTCGGCCGGAACGCGGGGAATGCCTGCAACCACATGGTGCCGTTCCACTCGTTGACCGCGTCGAACTGGCCGGTGCCGCTGCCCGAAGCCCCACCGAACGTCACCAAGCGCTGGCGAGCGGTGTCCATCGCGTAGGCCCCGAACGGCGGCGGCGAGCCGTTCGCGGTGGTCACGGTCCAGTTGACCTGGGCCGCGGCGGCGGTGGCCAGCGCGGTGGCGGCGGAGAAGCGCAGCAGTGTCGGGGCAGGCATCGCGGAAGCAGGAGGGGGTGTCTGCAGAGTCTACGCCAACACTTCGCGCAGGATCGCCGCCACCCTGGTCAGTGCCCCGTGCAGCCGCTCCCGCTCGGCCTCGCTCTTCTTGACCATGTCGACGATGCCTGCGAGCCCGTCCATCGCGGCGGCCGGCGCACGCGACTTCGGCGGCCGGCCTGGACCACGCTTGCCCTTCTGGCCGCCGCCGGCCATGCGCGCCTTCACGTTGTAGATCAGCGAGGGGCTGCACCCGAGCTTCTCGGCGATGTCGCCGGGCTGCATGCCGCTGGCGAGGAGGGTGCGAATCTTGCCAGAGGTGGAGTTGGCGTCCGGCTTGCGGCCGCGAGTCTTCGGAGAGGTGGTGGCAGAAATGCTCATCAACTGATTATCGGAGGCTGTCCGAGGAAATCCACGCTGCGGCGCATCACAGAACGGCGCCTTCGTGGTTGACGCGAGCGAGTGCCCGAGAAAAAGAGCGAAAACTGCCAGATTCAGGCACAGATGACCCCCGTTCCTGGGGAAGGGACCTTGGCCGGGCTCCGGCTGCTGCGCATCTCGCCGAGCAACGCCAACTCGGTGACCCGGCGCGGCTACTCGATCCCGGAGTCCGCGTGTGGAAAGCGAAGTTCCGCAGCCAGAAGCGCAGGTTGGTGATCTCGTGCCGGTGTCCGGCCAAGCCGGAGAACGGGGGATCGTCATCCCAAGTCAGGGGCAGCTGACTCTTCTGCGCGAGCAGGCCCGCGCCGACGGCAAGCTTCATGATCTACGCGAGCAGCTGGCGGCCCTGTTCGCCGTGGGCGAGCGGTTCGGCATCGTGCAGGCCGAGCTCGTGCGGTTGGCGGTGTCCAGGCTTGAGGTCGAGCGGGACATCGGGGGCCAGCTCAAGGCCGAGGTGCACCCTGGGCGGCCTCGGAAAATGTCACCAGCGGTGACAATTTCGGATGCGAGCCAGCTGCCCGCTGGCTTGACCCGGCAGCAGGCGATGCGCTTCCGCGAGCTGGCCCGCGTGCCGGAGTCCTTGTTCCAGGACTACTTGCGGGCTGTCGCGGCCGAAGGGCGCCTACCCACGTCCTCTGGGGCGAGGCGGTTTGCCGCTCGTGGGGAGCCGGCAGGAGCGGCGAAGGCTGCTGCTCGGCCGAAGCTCAACCTGGCACCCGAGGTCGTCTCTGCGCTCGCCAGGATGATGGTGCCGGACGTGCTGGTGGGGCAGGCGCTGGTTCCTGCCAGGAGGATCGTGTCGTCGGAGCAACGGCGGGCCCTGGACGAACTGGCGGGCGAGGTGATGGTCCTCGATTGTCCCTACCCGCAGGCTTGGTTCGAAGCGGTGCACGATCTCCACGTGCAGCGCGTGGTCACGAGGGCCGTGTTGGTCTTGCCGCTTGAAGTGCACAGCCGCTGGTACACGACGGTTGTCGAGCGGTGGTTGCCGTGCTGGGTGCCGCCAAGGTCGGACATCGGAGGGCAACCTCTGGTCGTGGTCGAGATGGGCGCTCGTGAGCGTGGCGGTGCAGCTATCGGGTCGTGATCTTGCGCCGTGCGTGAGTGACGCTGGCGTGACTCGAAATCACCATCGACTGATTTCCGAATGGTGTTCGCGAAACTCCGCGCACCTGATTGTGGTTGTTTTCCCGAGAAACAAAGAGCCTTCGAGAAGAATCGCCAATTCTTGAGGTTCCATTTGACAGTGCGCGCGGCCCTCGATTAGAGGCGCGCCATCGAAGTCCCGGAGAGTCTCGCCCTCCCATGAACATCGTCGCACGGGCTGTCGCCCCAGTTCTGTTCCTGCTGTCTTCGCTCGTTGGCTCGGGCCTCGTGGCCCAGGAGCAGGGCACGGCACCAACGGTTTCGGCGACCGAGGAATGCTGTCCGAACCCGTCGGCTGACTTGGGGGTGGTGGCCGGTCAGGACGCGGCCATGACGGGTGGCCAAACTGGGGTGGACGGGGCCTTCCAGCAAGAACTGGGTGTGGTGGGCAACGAGAACATCGGCGATGGGATGGCGAACGGCTATCTCAACAAGCTGCGCATCTTCAACCTGCTGGACCGCCTCTACAGTCTGCACTTCGACGGGCAGGTCAGCGGCGGCCTCGTGCCAGCTCCGGGGTTCATGGTGTTCACGTGGGACCCCACCGGCGAATGCGATCTCGACTGCGAAGAGATGCCGGTGATGGCCTACAGTGTTCCACCGGGCGGTGGCGACTACATGTGGTCACCGATCGATCCTTCGGCACCGGGATGCTGCTGTTGCAGTTGCTGTGCGATCACGCAGAGCGGCGGTGGGCCAGGCCCGACGACTGGTGACGGTCCGAGCCCTTCCGACGCCGACTTCACGCCGCAGGGCCAGCTGAATCCAGACGGTTCGAACCCGAGTCTTCCCGGTCGACCGCTTGTCGCTGCGAGCAATCGCTCGGGCGCTCAGCTTTGGTGGCACCTGCCGAACCCCCACGGCACGCCTCACCCCGACTCCTTCATCGAGGTGCGGCATTGGGATGGAACTGTCGCCCGCTACGTGCGGAAGCCCGACATGGTGGTTCGTCGCTTCGGTTCGGGCGGCAACCAGGTCCGTCAGGGCAAGGTCTGGCTGTTGGACAAAACGAAGGACCCTTACGACAACGTCACCAGCTACACGTACGACCCTGCCGGCCGGCTGACGCGGATCTCCTACCCGAACGGCGTGCACGCCCATTGGAACTGGGCTCCTGCGTGGGTGCCGAACTGGTCCAATGCCTCCGGCATCGAGATCCGCCACACCGCCAGCAGCACGCCGCCCGCATGGGCTGGACCCTCCGGCATCAACGATGCGCCCCACGAGGACTCGACGTTCCTCGTCTTCGAGAACATCTCTTCCCGGACCCACTTCGCCGGCAAGCTGATCGCCAGCTTCGGTCCGCGTAGCTCGTACGTCGCCAAGCCAGCCGCAAACCAGGTCTATGACGTGGCCGCTGAGTTCGTCGGGCACCGCGTCACCCAGTTCGTCTACGGCACGGGGGCGACCGCCAACCAGATCGTCCAGGTGCGCAACTACTGGCATCGCGCCACGAACAGCATCCAGCCTCCGGGTGCCTCGCCGAGCGGACTGACGACGGTGTTGGAGAACACCTACAGTGGTCGCAAGGTCGTGGCGCAGGTGCAGCCGCACCTCGGCCCGATCGGCACGAGCGGCCCTTCGGGCTTGCTGACCAGCTACGACTACACTGGTGCGCCAACGGCAACCCCAGCCGGCGTCACCCTCGTGACGCAGAAGGTCACCAACCCCGACCAGAGCGAGACGATCACGGAGTATGACCCGACGAACCTGCGGGTCTACCGGACGCGCAAACTGCCTGGCGCCAATGGCCGGCCTCGTAACGCGGAAGGTCTCGGCCTCCTGACTGGTGCCATGGTCGAGCCCGAGGAGATCGTGGTCGACCTCACCTACGACGCGACGTGCGTTTGCCAGAAGCCGATCCGCGTCGATCGCTACGTGAAGCGCGGTGGCGCCACCTCAGGCATGCATACGACCCGTTTCGCCTACGACCCGATCACGAAGTGGGTGACGCACGTCTACTCGCCGAACCCGGCCACGAGCGGTAGTCCGGCCGAGGTCGTCGAGGTGACGCAATACACGTTCGATTCCGCTGCGGTGTGGAGCCCGCGATGGATCTTCCGCCGCACGACGCCGACCAGCGACGTGCAGTTCAGCTACCCGCACCCGATCGCGCGGGCCATAGCCACCCATGGTTCGATGCAGGGCCAGGTCGTAGAGACTTGGATCGACGTGAAGGCTCAGACGGACCTCGACACGGAGTCCGAGAGCGACGTCGTGCGCTCGATCGTTCGGAACATCCCAAGCAATCCTGCCTTTCCCTCGGGTATCGCCTACTCCGGCCCAGGCTCCTTCTCTCCGCGAGGTCAGGTTCGTCTTTCGCGTGTCGACGGAGTCGACCAGTCGATGCAGTACGACTCGGCCCACGGTCGCCTGCTGGTCGTCACCGGCGGCGGCACGGCAACCGGCTTCGCCCACGACTGGTGGGGTCGCCTGACCTCGATCGTTACCAACGTCGGTAGTGCGGTCGCCGGCACGTGGACCATCACGCAGGACCACCAATTCCGGACGAAGAGCGAGGTGTTGACCGGCACGGTCATCGAGACGTGCTACCACTACGACCAGTGGGGCAACCTCGCCGTCACGCTGCGCAAGAACGCCTCCGCGAGCGGCGGTGCGCCTGCCCGCCACGGCATGGGTTCTGCAGCGCGCCCCTGGATTCGAGAAGAACGCATCTGGGTCGACACTTGGCTGCAAGAGCTGCGCGTGGATCGTCGACCGGTCGACGAGTCGGACGCCAGCCCATTCAGCACCACGAACCCGCTGTTCCTGGTGACCAAGTACGAGTGCCAGCTGACGCCCACGATGACGCGCAAGATCACGGCTCCGAACGGTGCTGTGACCGAAGAGGCATTCGATGGTTTCGGCGCTCCGTTCCGGACGATCGTTCGCGAGAGCTCGGCTGGCACAGCACCGGTCTTGCACGTCTCGCGCGTCTACCTGGACGACTACCTGAACCCGGTGTCGATCGCCAAGGGCCTGCCGTCTTCGGCGGACGATCTGCGCGAAACGAGGCTCCATCGCAACGCGGCCGGTGCCGTGACCAGCATCAAGGAGCCAACTCGCTCAGCGGTCTCTGGCTACCTTGGCGTGATCGGCGGCGCGGTTCACGAGCTCGATGTCGATGCCGGTGGTCGCACCACTGGGCGGCGTTTGACAGTTTCGGCAACGGTCGGGGAGTGGTCCTACAAGCTTGACAGCCTTGGCCGCACGATCCGCACGCAAGCCACAGTTCTCGGTGTGGGTACGGGAGTGCACGTTGCGATCGCGAAGTACCAGGCCGGCCACTTCGCCACGTTGGAGGCCACGAAGGCGACCGATGTCGCCGCTGTGACCCGTGCCTACGACGGGGAGAACCGCCTGTCGACTGTCACGGACGCAGCCGGCAACATCACGCGATACACCTACCTGCCGGGCACGCAGTTGGTTGCCTCCGTCGAACGCACGCTGACGCAGACGATCTCGCCGCCAACTCCGCCGCTGCCGGCCCTGCCGTCGCCGACGACGTTCAAGACGAGCTACACCTACGACCAGCTGGGGCGCGTGCTGATGTCCTCGGAAGGGACTGCCTCGCCGCTGACGACGACCTACGCCTACGCGAGCCTTGGCCACATCGAGCGGCAGACCGACGCGATGGGCAGAGTGCAGAAGTTCCTGCACGACGCCCTCGGCCGCATGGTCGACCACGTCCGCGTCGGCGACGGCAGCGACTTCATCCGCAACACGGCCGAATACGTGGACAGCGGGCTCGCGAACAGCCGCACGCACGTCAGCCAGATCGACGGCAACGGTGCAGTGACCCGCACCCACTTCGACTTCGCTGGCCGCCGGTTCCTGGTGCACTACCCAGGGGCGGATCTCTCGGCGACGCCTGCCATGTCGACGCCGTCGTCGCCCGCTGCCCCTGTTGCCAACACGGAGCTCTTCCTCTACGACGGGCTCTCGCAGGTCGTGAAGCGCCTGGACGGTGACGGTGGGGTGACGCTGATGGTCTACGACGCATCGGGCCGCTTGATCCAGCGCGGCCTCGAAGCGGTCAATGGCGCGATCGCCGTCTACAACGTCGCCGACATCCTGCACCGCGACGCTTTCGGCCGCATCGTGCACGCGGAGTCCTTCGCCGGCCTCAACGGCGGAGCCCAGAACGGCACGCCGGTGATCCCCGCTCGTCTGATGGACGCGAAGACCACCTACGACAGCATCTCGCGCGTGCACGAGGAGTCGTGGGCGGTCTACGTGAACCCGGCGCAGGTCATGAAGACCAAGAGCACGTTCGGGACGGCGGACCGGTTCCGCTCGACGATGCGCTACGAGGACGGGAACAACGCCCAGAACCTGGAGGTCGGCTTCGG
>CANGSN010000053.1 GCA_947455805.1 Planctomycetota bacterium | reverse complement strand
CCGGTGACGCGCGGCGCCACCGCGCCGGCCGGCACGTGCCCGGGCCAGCGCACGATCGCGGGCACGCGCACGCCGCCTTCGTGCAAGGAACCCTTGCGGCCGCGCAGCGGACCGCACGACGCGAAGAAGTCGACGTCGGTGCCGCCGACCGGACTGTGCGTGGCGCCGTTGTCGCTGGTGAAGACGACGATCGTGTCGTTCGCGAGCCCGAGCTCGTCGAGCAGGTCGAGCAGTGCGCCGACGTCGTGGTCGAGCCGCGTGATCATCGCGGCGTAGGCGGCGCGCGGCGTGCGATGCGGCGTGTAGCCGTGTTCGCCGCGGTACGGCGTCTCGGCGAAGCTCTCGGCGTATGCCCGGACGTCGGCGTCCGGTACCTGCAGGGCGAGATGCGGCAGCGGCGACGGGAAGTAGAGGAAGAACGGTTGCTCGCGCCGCGCGCGCACGAACGCCAGCGCCTGTTCGAGGATGCGCGCCGGCGCGTAGTCGCGGCCGACGAACGCCGCGTAGGTCACGGCTTCGTCGAGCTTCGCATCGGCGGCGAGCTTGCGGTGGCCTGGCACCGGCGGCTCGTTCGCCAGCGGAAGGCGCCGTTCGTCGTCGTGCAGGTAGGCCGGGAAGTAGCTGTGCGCGTGGCGCTGGCACAGGTAGCCGAAGAAGCGGTCGAAGCCGATCGCGGCCGGCGCGCCGCTGCTGCCGAGCGGGCCGAGGCCCCACTTGCCGAAGGCGCCGTTGCCATAGCCGGCAGCGCGCAGCACCGCCGCCAGCGACGGTTCGCCGGCGGGCAGCGGCCATTGGCCTTCCGGCTGCACTTCCTTGTTGTCGCGGATCGCCGCGTGGCCCGGGTGCTTGCCGGTCAGCAGCACGGCGCGCGACGGCGCACACACCGGCGAGCCCGCGTAGTGGTGCGTGAAGCGCATGCCCTGCTGCGCCAGCCGGTCGAGGCGTGGCGTGCGGATGCGCCGCTGGCCGTAGCAGCCGAGCTCGGCGTGGCCGAGGTCGTCGGCGAGCACGAACACCACGTTCGGTGGCCGTTGGGTGGCTGCGGTCGACGGCGTTCGCTGCGCCGGCAGCGCCGTCGCGATCGCGATGGCGAGAAGCGCTGGCAGGAGCTGGCGGGACGAACGCATCTCCGCACCATACCGGGCGCGCTCGCTCGCCGACCCCTTGTCGACCGGCGCGCCGCAGCCGATGGGCGCGACTTCCGCACCAGCCCCCGCCGATGCGCCTCCCTCCGCTCGCCGTCCTGTTCCTGCTGACCGCCCCCGCCGCCGCCCAGTTCGTCAACCGCGCCGCCTGGCTCGGTGTCGAGGAGGAAGGCGTGCGCCGCAACTTCGCCCAGGGCACCGAGTACTTCCTCGACCGCTTCTCGTACGTGGTGACGGCGCCGTGGTGGGAGCGCTCTCTGCCGACTTTCGGCAGCCGCGTCGACTACCGGCTGGGCTCGACCAGCGGCTCGCAGTTCACCGTCGAGGGCGCGATCGACCACTCGCTGGATCTCGGCGAGGGGTTCGCGTTCCGCTACCACGTGCTGCAGGGCGAGAACCGCGACACGCGCTTCCTGCGCAACGCCGTCGCCCTCGAATACGCGCTCGACGAACGCACGGCGTTGTTCGCGCAGGGCGAACTGTTCGCCGACAAGAGCCTGATCGACGTGTCGGTCGGCGCCTTCTTGTTCCGCCGCGACGACGACGCGCTGCGCGTGATGCTGACCGCGGTCGACTGGACCAGCGAGAAGAGTCGCATCGTCGAGTACGAACGGGCTCCGTACGCGGCGATGCTGTCCGGGGCGTTCGGCGACGACGACGGCGTGCGGCTGCGCTTCGAGCTCGGCTCGCAGCTGCCGTTCACCGTGCGCGAGCTCGACGACGGCGAACGCCTGTCGATGCAGCGCCACATCGCGTCGGCGACGACGCACTGGCGGCTGGCGGCGCAGGACGTGCTGGTCGCCGCGATCGAGGCCGAGTGGACCGACAAGGACCTGCGGCCGCTCGATCCGGCGGGGGCCGCGGTCGAGGACTTCGAACGCACGTTCGCGCAGGCCCGGGTCGAGTGGTGGCGCGACGCGCCCCTGCCTTGGTCCGTCGGCGTGATGCACACGCACCACGACGAAGACGGCGTGCGGCCGAACGACCCGGCGTCGTCGTTGCGCACGCGGCGGCGCGAGTGGTTCGGCATCCTGCGCACGCGCCTCGCCGCCGGCGAGAAGCTGTCGTTCGAGCCGCAGCTGTTCGCCGGCATCGTCGAGGACGAGTTCCGAGACGCCGGCGACACGCGCGACGAGCATCGCTTCGAGGGCAAGCTGTCGTGGAACACGCGCTGGGACTTCACGCCGAACGTCGCGCTGTCGCTGCTGGTCGGGTTCCAGCTCGACGAGCCGGCGTTCGGTGGCGGCGGCGCGCAGTTCGTGGCGCGCTTCTGAGCGGGTCGGTGGATTGCGGACCGATGGCGTTCCGCGGTCTCTCGCCACGGATTCCGCGCGAATTCCGTCCAGAGTTGGGGGCCGGCTTCCACTGCATCGGAGGAAACCGATGCAGAACCCGCATGACACCCTGTTCCACCACGTGATGCGGCACCCGGCGCACGCCGCCGCCTGGGTGCGTTCGCGGTTGCCGGCGACCCTGGAGCTCGCCATCGATTGGAGCACCTTCGCGCCGGCCGGGGAGCGCGTGCCGGGGCTGCGCTTGCGCAGCCAGCACCTCGACCTGGTGTTCGTCGCCGAGCTGGACGGCAGGCGTGCGCGCCTCGTGCTGCTGCTCGAGCACAAGAGTGCTCCGGACGTGGGGTTGCTCTCGCAGGTCCTGCGCTACTGCGTGCACCTCCTGCATTCGATGCGACGGGCCTCCGGGCGGCACTGTCAGGTCGTGCCGTTCGTGCTCAGCCACGGCGGTCCACCGGTCCTGGCGGTTCCGACCGGCGAGCTCGACCCAGAGGTGGCCTGCGCCTTGGCTCCGATGCAGCCGCGGATCGCGCCGCTGGTCGAAGACCTCGATCCCCGTTCGGAACAGGAACTGCTGCAGGCGCCGTTGCCGCCGGCGGTGCGGTTGCTGTTCCTGTGCCTGCAGCAATCGCGGCGCCTCGGGGCGGCGGAGTGGTTGCGGGCGATCGATCGTTGGTCCGTGCTGCTGCGTGCCGTCGAGAGCGACCCCAGCGACGCCGACCCCTACGACCTGCTCGACGCCGTCGGCTGGTATCTTGTCGACACCAGCGACCTCGACGAAACCCAAGTGCAGGTGGCGTTCGAGCGACACCTGAGCCACCCGGAGAACCAACGCATGACGACAGGACAACGCATTCGCATGGAGAGTCGCGAGATCGGCCGCGCCGAAGGTCGGAGCGAAGGTCGGAGCGAAGGTCGGGTCGAGGCGAAGGCCGAGACCCTGATCCGCCTGCTGCAGCGGCGCTTCGGCCCGCTTGGTCAGCAGCGTCTCGACCAGATCGGCGCCGCGTCCGTCGCACAGTTGGACCATTGGACCGATCGCGTTCTGGACGTGTCGAGTTGCGACGACGTGTTCGCCGGGGCCTGAGCGCGGTCGCCCGCGGCTCAGAGGCTGAGAGAGAATCCTCTCGAAGCCTCTGCGCGGCTGCGAACGCAGCCGCCAAACATGCTGCTGAGAGCCCGTAGCATGATTTCTTCTCGGGCTCTCAGCGCCGCCGCGCGCCGACGAACAGCAGCACGACCACGCAGCCGAGCAGGAACGCCGGCAGGCAGCCGTAGGTCAGCAGCACCAGCAGAGGCTTCACCAGGTAGGCGTCGTGGTCGACGCCGCCGAGCACGAGCCAGTTCAGCGTGCAGCCGAACGCACTTCCGAGCGCGAACACGAACACCGTCCACGGCGCCAGCAGCCACGGTTGGCGCGCGCAGTGGGGAGCGAGTCCCGGCAGGCCGAGCAGCACCGCCAGCAGCATCGCGCCGAAGCCGCCGGCGAGTTGGATCGGCGCACCGCGAAGGAACTCGGCGAGCTCCTCCCACGACGCGACGTTGCGCGAGGCGCCGAACAAGCGGACCACGCCGAGCATCGCCGGGATCGACAGGGCGAGCCCCTGCAGCTCGGCGCGCAGCAGTGCGGAGCGCGCGCGGTCGGGTTCGTCGCCGTCGGTGCCTGATCCGGCCATCGCCGCGTGCGGGGGCTCAGAGGCCTCGAGAGAGTTCTCTCGAGGCCTCGGCGCGGCTGTGCACGCAGCCGCCAAACGAGAATCTGAGAGGTCGTACCATGGTTCCTTGCGACCTCTCAGTCGCAGCCCGGCTCCTCGTACATCAGGGCCAGGTCGTTGCACGCGTTCCACAGCAGCACCATCGCCTGCTTGACGTTGGCGGTGGCAACCGGCGGCAGGTCGGTGCGCGCGCTCAGCGTGCGCAGGCGGCCGTAGAGGTCGAGCAGCTCGCGCTCGTCGGCGGTCAGCGGGCGGCCGAGCAGGTCGGTGTTCGTCTTCGGGCTCATCGTCGTTCCTCGTTCGCTCGCGGGTTCAGTACTGGGGCCGCAGGTCCTGCAGGCGCTTCGCCTTCAGCTCGAAGCGCGGCAGCTCGCCCTGCTTGCACAGCTCGACGTTGAAGCGCAGGCCCTCGTGCGCGTCGGCGAGGTCCTTGCCGAGCTGCGCGTGCAGCCGCGGCCAGCAGTCCTGCTGGTCGGGCTTCAGTTCGACCTTGACGGTGATCTCGTCCTGCACGTTGTCGACGCGCGTGATGACGATCTGGAACTCCTCGACCTCGTGGTGCTCGCGCACCACCGCCTCGACCGCGCGCGGGTAGACGTTGGTGCCGCGGATCAGCTTCATGTCGTCGACGCGGCCCAGGATGCCGCCCTCGTAGACGTCGCCGGTGCGGCCGCAGGTGCAGCGCGTGTGCGGCACCTTGCAGACCAGGTCCTTCGTGCGGTAGCGGATCAGCGGGATGAAGCCGCGGCCGAACGAGGTGACGACGCGTTCGCCGCGTTCGCCGTACGGCACCGGATTGCCGGTGTCCGGGTCGAGCACTTCCTCGATGAAGTGGTCCTCGATGATGTGCGGGCCGCCGGGTTGGTGGTCGCACTCGAAGATCATGATGGTGCCGATCTCGGTCATGCCGGCGGTGTCGCCGCACTTGCCGCCCCACATCTCCTCGATCATCTTCTTCACCGCCGGGATCGAGCCCGCCGGCTCGCCGCTGACGATCACGCGGCGGACCTTGCCGTCCTTGCGCAGGTCGATGCCCATCTTCTCGGCGGTCTGGCCCATGCGCAGCGCGTAGGTCGGCGTCGCACAGACCACGGTGACGCCCATCTCGACGATCTGCTTCACACGCTGCTCGGTCGTCATGTTGCCGGACGCGAGCGTCAGGCAGCCGAGCTTCTCGGTGCAGTAGTGCGCGCCCCAGAAGCCGATGAACGAGCCGTAGGAGAACGCGAAGAAGACCTTGTCCGTCGGCCGGATGCCGAAGCCCCAGAAGCCGTAGCACCACATGTCGGTGATCCACGACCAGTCCTTGCGTCCGTCGAGCACACGCAGCGGCTGACGGCCGGACGTGCCCGACGTCAGGTGGTAGCGGATCGCGTCCGACTCGGGGCGCGTGATCAGGTCGCCGAACAGCGGCTTCTCGGCCTGGTTCGCCATCCAGTCCTCGCGCGTCATGAACGGCAGCCGGCGGATGTCGTCGAGCGTCTTGACCTGTTCGGGGCGCACGCAGGCCTTGTCGTAGAGCCGGCGGTGGAACGGCGACTGCTCGTAGGCGCGCGCGACGAGGCGCTGCAGCTTCACCAGCTGCAGGGCGCGCAGCTGGTCCTTCGGCAGCGTCTCGGTCTTGGGATTCCAGTAGGGCGACTCGGTGGCGGACACGCGGTGACTCCGGAGGGACGAGTGGGGCGAGGAGCGTAGTTTGGGTCCTGGGCCGGCGCGAGTCGTCAGGGTCGTGGCCGGGCTTGGCGACGCGGTGATCCCGAAGATGTTCGCGCTCGACGGGCAGCTGCGAAAAACCGGCGACACTCGCGGAGGGTTCCTGCTCGTCTCCGGCATCCGATGCGACCGGCAGGTCGAAGGCCGTCGCGGCGTCATGCCTCCGATCCGTGCCGTTCGGCGCCATGGGCTGACGCCCGGGCGACTTGCCCGTAGCATCTCACGCCACCAGGCCTGCCCTCCCCGGCCAATGTCTCGTCACCACTTCGTCCTTCCCTTGCTGTTGCTGGCGACGCACGTTGTCGCCCAGGCTCCGATCGTCGAATCTCCGCGCCTTTCCTTCGAGGAGGCGAACGCGCGAGCCAGCCTTCCGCGCTGGCTGTCGCTGCGTTGGGCCGAGTTCGACACCGCGGGGCCTGCTCCCACGATCCCTGCCGATCTGACGGCGGTCGGCGACGTCGACGTGCATCTCGTGCAGGTGCGCGGCCCCGTCACCGAGGCCGGCAAGCAAGCGCTGCGCGACGGCGGCCTCGAACTGCTGGACTACGTGCCGAACCACGCGTGGATCGTGCGCGGTGCCACGGCGTCGATCGCGGCGCTGCAGCAGCGCGGGATCGTGATCTGGTCGTCGCCGCTGCATCCGGCGTATCGCCTGGCGCCCGAACTGCTGGCCGGCACCGGCCCGATGCAGCTGTCGATGCTCGGCTTCGCCGGCGGCGACGTCGCGATGTTGGCCGCCGAAGCGGCGGCAGCCGGGGCCATCGTGCGCGAACAGCACGAGCAGGTCGGCCGCTGGCTGCTGCTGGTGACCGCGACGCCGGACGTGCTGCGGCGCCTTGCGCACGCGAAGTCGGTGCAGTGGATCGAGCCCGAGGCGGTGCTGACCGAGCGCAACGACACCACGTCGTGGACGATCCAGACCGGCAGCAGCGGCAACCGCCGTATCTGGAACCTCGGCCTGCGCGGCGAAGGGCAGATCATCGGCCACCAGGACAGCTCGATACCGACCGGGTCGTGCTGGTTCAGTGATCCGGCGAACGCGATCGGCGCGAACCACCGCAAGATCGTCTTCCGTTCGGGACCCGGCACCGGCTCGTCGCACGGGACGCACACCGCCGGCACCGCCGTCGGCGACGCGCAGCCGATCAACGGCTCGACCGCGAACCGCGGCATGGCCTACCTCGCCAGGATCGCGACCAGTTCCGACTACTCGGCCTCGGTCTGGGCCACGCGGGCCACGTCGCACCTCGGCGCTGGTGCGCGCGTGCACACGAACTCGTGGGGTGACGACTCGACGACCGCCTACAACGCGCATTGCAACGCGATCGATGCGTTCTCGTGGACCAACGAGGGCAATCTCGTGCTGTTCGCCGAGAGCAACCTGTCGACGCTTCGCAACCCGGAGAACGCGAAGAACCTGGTCGCGATCGGCAACGGGCAGAACGGCGCCAACGCCAACAACAAGGCGGGTGGTGGTGTCGGCCCGACCGCCGACGGTCGCCGCAAGCCAGATCTGATGGCGCCTGGCGAGAGCATCGTCTCGGCCGGCACGGGTTCGTGCAGCACCAACACGTTGTCGGGCACCAGCATGGCCTGCCCGGCGGCGACCGGCGCGGCGGCGCTGATCCGCCAGTACTTCGTCGACGGCTTCTACCCGTCGGGCGTGGCGACGCCGAGCGACGGCTTCGAGCCGACCGGTGCCTTGATCAAGGCGGTGCTCGTCAACACCAGCGTCGACATGACCGGCGTCGCCGGCTACCCGAGCAACGCCGAAGGCTGGGGGCGCATCGTGCTCGACGAGACGCTGCACTTCGCCGGTGACTTCGGCCGCATGTGGGCGGTCGACGTGCGTCGCGCGCAGGGCCTGACCACCAGTGGGCAGCGCGAGTTCGCGATCGACGTGACCGATGCGCTGCGCCCGCTGGAGATCACGCTCGCCTTCACCGACTTCGCCGGTACCGTCAACGCCGCGAACCCGGTGGTGAACGACCTGGACCTCGTCGTCGTGGCGCCGAACGGCACGCAGTACCTCGGCAACGTCTTCACCAGCGGCTGGTCGGCGGCCGGCGGTGTCGCCGACGCCAAGAACAACGTCGAACGCATCGCCGTGCCGTCGCCGGTCGCCGGCACCTGGATCGTGCGCGTGCGCGGCGCCAACGTGCCGCAAGGGCCGTGCGGCTTCGGCCTGGCTGCATCGGGTCGGATCAGCGCGGGATTCGTGCCCGCCGCGGTCGCCAACTACGGGACCGGCAAGCCGGGCTTCTTCGGCATCCCGGCGATCACCGGCACGCTGCCGACGATCCCCTCGACCTGGACGCTTTCGCTCTCGAACGTGTTCCCGAACTGGCTCGGTGTCGTGCTCTTCGGCGACGCCGAGGTCGCGATCCCGTTCGACGGCGGCACGGTGCTGGCGGCGCCGGTGCAGTTGTTCACCGTCAACTCGAGCATGGCGGGCACGGCGACGGTGCCGGTGACGATCCCGCCGACGCCGGCGCTGGGCGGCGCCAACTTCTACTGGCAGGTCTGGGTGCCGTTCGATCCGGGCGCCAGCGGCGAAGGCTGGGCCGCGTCGCGCGGCCTGCGCATGACGCTCGGCAACTGACCGCACCGTTCGTCCTCGCCTGCGGCAGTGCGGCCGGGCGACCGTCGAGGAATCCGACGGTCGCCGGCTCGTGACGGGATTCGCAGCGCCGGGCTCAAGCGGACGACGCGAACGACCATCATCCAGGTGGCGCGTCCTCCGTCGGCGGCGGCGCCGCGAGCACCCGGGCAATGGACATCTTCACGATCCTCGGACTGGTCGTCGCCCTCGGCGGCGTGTTGGGCGGGCAGATCCTCGAAGGTGGCCACCCGAGCGCGCTGTTGCAGGTGACGGCCTTCATGATCGTCATCCTCGGCTCGCTCGGCGCCACGATGGTGGCGACGCTGCCGTCCGACATGCCGTTCGCCATCAAGGCGCTGAAGAAGTCGTTCCTCGGCACCAAGTACGACTTCCACGGGCTGATGGAGAAGATCCTCGAGCTGGCCAACCTCGCGCGCCGCGAGGGCCTGCTGGCGCTCGAGACCTACGCCAACAGCGGCCAGGGCGATCCGTTCCTGGTGAAGTGCCTGACGCTCGCCATCGACGGCAGCTCGGCCGAGGCCATCCGCGAGACGGTCGAGGTCGACATGCACATCGCCGAGGAGGACGACAAGGCGGGCATGAAGTTCTGGGAGTCGTGGGGTGCACTCGCCCCGACGGTCGGCGTGCTCGGCGCCGTGCTCGGCCTGATGCACGTGATGAGCGTGCTCGACCAGCCGTCGTTGATCGGCCCCGGCATCGCCGTCGCGTTCGTCGCGACGGTCTACGGCGTCGGTTTCGCGAACATCGTGTGCTTGCCGATGTCGTTCAAGCTGAAGCGCCACGTCGAGCACGACCAGCTGCTGAAGAGCATGGTGCTCGAGGGCGTCGTCGGCATCCAGTCGGGCATCGCACCGGGGGCGCTGCGCAGCAAACTCAAGGTCTACCTCGGCAGCCACGGCGGCGGCGGCGGCGGCGGCGACAAGAAGCACTGATCGCGACGGGAGCGCGCCATGGGCAAGAAGCACAAGCACGAAGAACACGTCAACCACGAACGCTGGGTCATCAGCTTCGCGGACATGATGACGCTGTTGTTCGCGCTGTTCGTCGTGCTCTACGCGCTCGGCCAGGCGGACCTCGCCAAGGCCAAGCAGCTGAAGGAGTCGATCCAGTTCGCCTTCCACATCGACGGCGAAGGCAAGACGCGCGACGAAGGCTTGTTCGACAAGCAGTCGGGCGGCGGCGAGGTGGCGATGCCGGCGCCGCTGCTGACGGCGCAGGACGGGCCGATGATGGAGTTCCTGCGCGAGCAGCTCGAGCAGTACGAGGAAGTCACCGGCCGTTCGCTCGAGGCGACGCCGGTCGACGACAGCGTCGGCATCACCGCGCCGCTGTCGGACTTCTTCACCAAGAACTCGGCGACCTCGGTCAAGCGCGACATCGCCGCGTGGATGCAGAACACGATCGAGGCGTCGCTGACGTTCACCTCGAGCGTGCGCATCCTGGTGCAGGCGCCCGACGTCGCGGTCGGCGTCTACCCGAACGGCACCAAGGCGACGTCGATCGAGTTGTGCTTCAAGCGTCTCGGCATCTTCGAGAGCATCGTGCGGCAATACCCGACGGTGCGCGAAGGCATGCTCGAGGTCGCGTTCAGCCGACAGAAGCCGCAGCCTGGGCGCACGACGGACAACTGGGAGGACACGGCGACGGTGACGATCCTGTTCTCGAACAGCCGCCCGGAGAACCGGTAGTCGGCTCGCGCTGATCGGGTCGCCGAAACAACGCGAGTCCTCAGATGGACTCTGGCGACTGGACATGTGGACCGAGCGGCAATCACGTCTGTGGCCCGCTCAATCCAGTCGGCTCGAAAGTGGTGGGTGAGCTCGTAGCGGTAGGACTGCGCCGCCGCTGCTCTGCGGAACGCGGCTCGGGGGCGAGGCGCGACATGCTCCTCCTGCGGCCGTTGTGGTGGGTCGAGTCATCCCACGATCTCCCAGTAGCCGCCCTTCGGACCGTGGCGGCGAATGCGCCCCGCAGCCTTCAGACGGCGGATGTGGTACTTGACGCCGTCCCTGGTGATGCCGAGCAGGCGCGCCAGATCCGGGCCGCTGAGCCCCGCGGTCGCCCTCAGGGCGTCGAGGATGCGCTGCTGGGTGCTCGGCCGGCCCGCCGCGGCGCCTTCGATTGGGGTCGGGATTGGGGTAGGGATTGGGGTAGGGCTACCCGAATCGGCTCCATCTCGGATCCGGGCCACGTGCAAGGAGCTGGCGCGGAAGGTCACCATCACGCCGGACAGGTCGGTGTCGTAGGCCGGCTTGTCGATGCCGTGCGCCTGGCATGCGCGCTGGATCTTCTCGATGCCGCGGCCCCACGACTCGACGTAGCCGGCGCGGAAGAACGCATTGGCGAGCAGCGGGTTGAACGGCTGCGACGGGTGCTTGCCGAGCAGGTGCTTCAGCGTCCAGCGTTCCGGCAACACGCCGGGGTTCCACAGCACCAGCCGGTCGTCGTAGACGCTGATCTGGATCGGGATGCCGCTGGCGTAGTCCTTGTGCACGACGGCGCTCAGCAGGGCCTCGCTTTACGCGTCGTGAACGACGGCTCGGGCACGTCGTCCCAGCGGCGCCCCCGCTTCTGCAGCAGGAAGCGCTCGAGCGCCGCACCCTTCAGCTCCTGCTTGGTGCTGCCGGTGCGGTAGTGGTACTCGCCCTTGTAGCTGATCGGGCTCGGGTAGGGTTCGACGTGGATCTCGACTAGGTCCTTCTGCTTCTGCGTCTTCAGCCGAACATCGACGACGATGCCGAGCACATCGCGGATCTTGTTGGGCAGGTCTTCGAGCAGCTTCTTGCGTGTCCTTCACGCCGACCGGGTTGCCGTCGTCGTCGCGGCCAAGCACCAAGACACCGCCGTCGGCGTTGGCGAAGCCGCAGACCCAGCGCAAGTACTCGTCGCGCCAGGTCTCTTTCCACTCGATGGTCTGGTTCTCCTTCATGGGGTGTGAGCAGGTTTGCGTCGGCATCGTCAACTCACTTCGATGCGGCACGTGTGCGGGAGGTGGCGTGTGCGGCGGAAGCTGGTTCCCGCCAGTGCCCCGGCCAGTTCCCGCGCTCAGCCGTCGCTGGTCAGCATGCGCGCGAGGATCGTCTTCTGGATCATCGACGTGCCTTCGTAGATGCGCAGCGCCTGGATGTCGCGCCACAGCCGTTCGACCGGGAACGCCGAGCTGTAGCCGCGCGCGCCGTGCAGCACGACCGCGTCCTCGCACGCCTTCGCCGCGACCTCGGTCGCATAGAGCTTGGCCATCGCCACGTCGGCGTGCGTCTCGGTGCCGGCGGCGCGGCGACGGGCGCAGCGCTGCACGAGGCCGCGGCTCGCCACCAGCGACGTCAGGTGGTCGGCGAGCCGTTCCTGCACCATCTGGAACTGCGCCAGCGGCTGCCCGAACTGCTGGCGTCCGGCGGTGAACGCGACCGCCTCGGCCAGCGCGCGGCGGTGCAGGCCGACGGCGCCGGCGGCGACGGACAAGCGGCCGGCGGCGAGGCCGCCCATGGCGACGCCGAAGCCCTTGCCGAGCGGGCCGATCACTTCGTGGGCTTCGATCGCTAAATCGTCGAACGTCAGCACCGCGTG
>CANGSN010000052.1 GCA_947455805.1 Planctomycetota bacterium | reverse complement strand
TGTTCGAGCGTCTGGACGTCGACACCTACGTGAGCAAGACCAGCAGCATGCGCGGGGTCTACGTGCGCAACGTCGAGCCTGAACTCGCTACCAAGTTCGGCGTTTCGACCGGCGACGTGCTGCTGGAGGTCAACGGGCGCAAGGTCGAGTCCAAGGCGCAGGCGATTCAGGCCGGCAAGGCGGACTACAACCGCGGTGTGCGGTCGTTCAACACCAAGTGGCTCACGTCGAGCGGCCAGGTGGTGGATCGCACCTACCAGGCCCCGGATCGCTGACGTCGCGGGCCGAACGCGTCGGCTGGCGCGGAGCCCAGGTTGCTGGCCAGCTTGCGCATGGGTGTGCACGCGCCGACATTGGATGGTCAGCGCCCCGCTGCACCACCACGACTTGACCATGCAGTCGTGCTCGCATGAATCGACTGATCACCATCGACTGCGGGAACTCGACCATCGACACCTACCAGCACGCCGACGGCGTGCGCAGCCGGTTCGACACCCGGGGCTCCGATATCGAGGATCTCCGCCGACTGCTCGCTTCGTGCGGTGCAACGCGGTGTCTCGTCGCCAGTGTCAGTGACGTCGGCTTCTCGGTCTTGCAGCGGGCGCGCCCACCCGGATTCGTGCCGTTCGAGTGCGCAGGAATCGAACTGCTGCCGCCGTTGCCGATCGACTACGACCCACCCGGCTCGCTGGGCGTCGACCGGTGGGTCGGTGCGTTCGCGGCCTACCGAAGCCACGGCGCCTGCCTCGTGGTCGACTGTGGTTCGGCGACCACGTTCAACCTGGTCGACCACGCCGGTGTCTTTCGTGGCGGCGCCATCGCGCCAGGGCTGCGGGCCCTCGTCGAGGGAATGCAGACAGCGACCCCGGCGCTACCGGTGGCCAGGCTCGACGCCGCCCTCGAACTGCCGGCGCGGGCAAGCCGTGCTGCTGTCGATGCCGGGGTGCAGCTGGGCTACAGCGGGGCTGTGGATGCGATCGCGCTTGCGCTCGTGCAATCCCTCGACCGACCAGTGTGCATGGTGGTGACCGGTGGGAACGCCGCCCGCCTGATGCGGCACTCGCGCTTGGCCTTCGTGCACGAACCCGCCCTGGTGCACCGAGGCTTGGCCCTGCTCGCGGGCGCTCACCCGTGCGGCTCTTGACTCCCTTGGGCACCGCGGGAGTGGGCGTCGTTGCCTTCCCGCCGGCACAACGTCACCTGGCGTTGTCGCTGCTCCGTTCCGTCCGCGGCGCGCCCCTTCCGGAAACGCGCGGGCGTCCGGTGCGAGCCGATCTCTGGATCGACGGCGAGCGTGTCGACGACGTACTTTTCGTCGATCGAGGTGCGCAGGGCGTCGAGATGCACACGCACGGCGCATCGTCGATCTGGCGCAGGCTGTCCGAGTTTGTTCCCCTCGATGCCGTGGCCGGGGAGGCCCCGGCCTGGCTGACCGTCATGCAGTCGGCGATGTCCGCAGAGGTCGTTGCCCTCGCGTGCGAGCAGTCGCGGTTCGACTTCGGCGAAGAGCTCGCTTCGCTGGCCGCGCGGCCCCAAATCGAAGCTGCTGATCGTGTCGCAACGTGCCTGCGCCGCTCGCGGATCGCCGCAGCGATGATCCGGCCGACACGGGTGCTGCTCGTGGGCCGCCAGAACGTCGGGAAGTCGACGTTGTTCAACCGGCTGCTGCTTCGCGAGCGTTCGTTGGCTGGTCCCTTGCCTGGATTGACTCGCGATGCCGTTTGCGAGCCGGTCGTGCTCTCGGGCTTCCTGTACGAGCTGGTGGACACCGCGGGCGATGGGGCCGCCACCGGTGTCGTCGACGTCGATGCGATCGAGCGAGGTCGTCGCTTGCGCGAAGGCGCGCTGGTTCTGCTCGTGGTCCCGGCCGGGGTTCGGCTGGGCCCCGTCGAGGAAGATCTCGTCGCCGGCGGTGCGGTGCTCTTGCGCAGCAAGGGGGACCTCTTGGCCACGCCCGATCCTGTCGAGCCCGGACTCAGGGTCGCCGCAGCGTCCGATCCGCCTCAGGAAGTGCGGACCGCCATCGGCGAGGCGTTGCGGCGGCACCGAGGGCTGGCGCCAGCAGGGGCCGTTGGCGGGCCCGTCGCGCTGGACTCCCGGCAGTGGGCTTCGTTGAACGAGTTGGCGCACAGGATGGGGATCGAAGGCGATTGTGGTGCCGACGGACGATCTGCATGATGCTGCCCCTCGATGGGCGAACACACGAAGCGCGACCTAGTCTCCATCGAGGACCTGAGCACCGCCGAGATCCTCGAACTGTTCCATCATGCGGACGAGTTTCGCGACAACCTTCGCGCCTGGTCCGACCTTTGTCGGGGGACGATCATGGCGACGCTGTTCTTCGAGCCAAGCACGCGAACTCGCCTGAGCTTCGAGTCCGCCATGCTGCGGTTGGGCGGGGGTGTGATCACCGCTGCCGACGAGAAGAACACCAGCCGATCGAAGGGCGAGTCCCTTGCCGACACGGTGCGCGTGGTCGGCGGCAGCTACGCGGACATCCTTGTCGTTCGTCATCCCGAGGACGGTGCGGCCAGAGTCGCTGCCCGCTACGCGCGCGTGCCGGTGATCAATGGCGGCGACGGCGCGCACGAGCATCCGACCCAGACTCTGTGCGACCTGTACACGCTCTGGAAGGAGAAGGGGCGCATCGAGGGGCTCGAGGTGGTGCTTTGTGGCGACCTGCGCTACTCACGCACCATCCACTCGTTCTGCTACGCGCTCGCCCGATTCGGGGCCAACATCGTGACGATGCCCTACCCCGGGTTCGAGTTGCCGGACTACGTGTTGCATCGACTGCGTCGTGAGTTCGGGGTGCAGACGGCCGCCGCTTCCGTGGCCGACCTGCCAGGGATTGCCGGGAGCAGCAGGACGGCTGCGTATCTCACCGCGAGCAAGCCGCATCAGCTGGCCCTCTTCACCAACCTCACGAACGTCGAGGTGAACCGGATCGATGCGATCTACATGACGAGGGCGCAGCGCGAGCGCCACGCCGGCGAAGACACCTCCAACTATCCGCGGTTGTCGCGCTCGACGTTGGGCGCGGCAGCGGCTCGCGATGCACGCATCATGCACCCGTTGCCGCGCGTCGACGAGATCGACTACGACGTCGACGACGACCCTCGATCGGTCTACTTCCGCCAAGCGGAACTCGGCGTGCCGATGCGAATGGCCCTGATGGCCTACCTGCTCGGCAAGATCCAGTTGCGCGCGAGCCGCCCAAGCCTGCTGTCGGTCATGCCGGGCCATTCGGCGGGTGCTGGGCTGCGTTGCCGGAACGAACGCTGCATCACCAACAACGAGGGGGTTCGATACTTGACCCGCGACTTTCGCCTGCGGGAGGCCGAGACCCCGCCGGTCCTGGCGTGTGCCTACTGCGAACGCGAGGTCGAAGCCAGATTCGTCGGTGAGCCGACTTCGCGGGCCCTGTTCCGGTACAGCGATGCTGCGGTCGGGCGTATCGATCCAGCGCGGCGGGTCTACTTCGAGTCGGAGGCGCAGGGGCTGGCTGCCGGATTCCAAGTCCAGTCGCCGGGGTGAGTCGCGAAAGGGTGCCTCCTGGGATGGGCGATGCCGTCCAGGTTCAGTGAGCGAAAACGCTCCCTCGGCCACTTGGCGGCTGAGCTTCCTACTCGGGCTGGTGCTCTACATCTCTAGTCAGTAAGGGCTTGCGATGGTCAGCGGGCGATCCTTGGTGGTGGTGGCCGACCGGCACAGCGCTTGCTCGGGTGCTGCCTGTTCGTCGTGGGCTGGTCTCGCTAACCCCTGCAGGGCCTGTCTCCCGATGTAGCATGAGTTCTTGTCTGTCGCTGCATGGGCCGGTGTCTCCGCGAGGGTGTGGACACGGCGCTCGAGCGGCAGTACTGCACTGTCGGATGTACGCTGCCTCCCCTCTCGGCGGCGTGAGCATCGCTCAACGCACTTGGTACGATCATGGTCGACACGCGACTTGCGCCCCGTGGTGGTTCTTCTGGTGACCCCATCGCCCAGGGGGTGCTGATGTCCTCTGGCGAGCGTTCGCCAGTGTGCCGCAGTAGGTTCGGTTTCCTCCCCCTGGTGGCCGGTGGCATCCTGGGGGTGCTGGCCGGTTGCGGTGGTGGGACCAGCGGCAACACGGGCCCCGTCGGTCCTGGCGCGACTCAGGCGGAGCTGGTTGCGGTCGAGTTCGGCCGTCTCGTCGACGTGTATGGCCTCAAGGTCACAGCCGATGGGGCTGTGCCGGAGCTTTACCGTCGCGATGTGGTGATCGGCACCAACATCGAGGACCAGCGCCCATCGGCTTCGTCGCTTACCGATGCCGAGATCACCTACGATTTCACCAATGCGGATCCGGACACGCTGCAGCCTAGGCTGCTGATCCCGCGTGACATGCAGTCTGCCGAGTTCCTGGCGGCTTTCGACGCGCTCGACGATCAGTTGCGTGAAGTCAGCCCCATGCTCTACGGCCAGGGCGGGGTCGGTCTTCCCTACTCGGTGGTGCCTCGGAACGCGGGAGTCAGGCTGCGGTTTTCGGCGCCTTTGGGCATCGACGACTCGTTCTTCGTGGAGCGCGATGCGCAGGGGCGGGTGACCGGCCTCATCAACACGGAGGCGGTGCAGCTGCTGAGCATCCGGCCCGGCCCTACCCAGCCTGATGGCTTCGTTCCGATGCCGGTTCGCATCGCGGTCTCCGAACGTGAGTTGGTCTTGGATCCGGTGTTGCTCGGTACGGAAGGGCTTCAATACCAGACCAACAACAACGCCGGTGGCCTGCCACCGTCGGCTGACCAGCTAGGCGCCAACATCCGCATCGCCTTGGCACTGACGGGCCCCCTGTCCATTCCGCGGCTGCGCGCGGGCAACGGTGGTCTGACCGGCCTGAACAACAGCGGCACCGAATCGATCGTGCGCGACTTCCGCTCGGGCAACGCCGCGGATTCGTCCTCCGACCTGTCGCGCGGCTTCGTCCGCGACCCGTTGCCCCTGCGGGTGATCGGCGAGATCGGCATGTTCTTGGAGAAGGTCGAGAGCGTGAACGCCTCGACGCAGGAGATCACGGTCTTCAAGAACGGCATTTCGCACGAGATCGATCGCGGCGACGTCTTCCGCTTCCTCGATTCCAGTGGACAGATCCTGACCTCGGAGGTCGTCGTCGATCCCGTGGACGATCGCGACAGCCCCGCGACGCAGCACGTGCGCGTCCGTGTGCGCAGAATCGCGGGCTTGGACGCCATCGACCCCCGCAGCTTGCCCGGATATCCCGCGGACCTCACGGCTCGCGAAGCGTGGTTGGTGACGAATGCCCCGCGCGCCATCTGCATCGCCGAATACACGGCTGGTGGCGGCGACGGTCGCGACGATCCGAACAACTTCCTCTCCTTCTCGCCCCAGCCGCTCGTTGTTGGCGGCGTGCGTCCGGCGCCCAATCAGTTCGTGTCGCCGTTCGCGGGTGCCGTCGTGCGGTTCACCAAGCCGGTCGACATTTCGACCGTGAAGTGGGCTGACACGTTCTTCTTCGCCATGCGGGACCTGGCGACGACGGAGAGCATCGAGGAGTTCATCCAGAGCCGTCCCAACAACTCGCCGGGTGGTGCGGGTGTTGGCATGGACCCCGCTGCCTTCAACCTTGCGAAGTACCGCACCCCGTACCTCATCACAGCGCGTGTGTTCGACGAGGACGGTTCGCAAACGGCGCTTCGCCTGCAGCCGACGACGGGTTTCTACCTCGACGACACCATGCGGAATCCGCCGGCGGGTGCGGACTATCGCTACTACCTTCACTTGATTTCGCAGTCTGCCGACGGCGGCATTCGCGATTTGGCCGGCAACCCGCTCGATCTGCAGGGTACGACCGCAGGCTTGAGTAGCGCTGTGGTCATCGACTTCACGGTCGACACTCGAATGAACGGGGACGAGCCGCTGTTCCCCGACAACCTGGCCGTGTCGCTCGTGCGCCGCTTTGCGTCCCGGGACGAGGATGCCCAACCAAGCTACTTCCTTGGCAACGAGGTCCAGGCGCCCGGCACCGGGCAGACCGGGCAGACCTATCCGCTGGAGGACCTCTTCGGCGGCGTTGTCTACCTCGATGGCAAACTGCTCCCGCGTCCGACGACGCGCACGCGAGTCGTCGTCGACAACATCAACCAGTCGCCGATCGTCCAGCAGCCGCCGCAGGGGCAGCCACAAGCTCCTCTGGCTTGGTGTCCGCAAGCGGTGACCAGTGGCAGCACCGAAGGGCAGGTCGGCAGCAACTCGTCGACCAACGTCTTCAATCAGGGCATTCAAAATCCGCTGAACCCCTACGGCTGCCGCCTGCAGACGCTCTGGCGTGAAGTCGACCTCAGCCTCTCGCGCACGGAGCCGTTCGATTTCAACCTCGACATCGAGCAAATGTACTGGGCGCCATTCACCCAGACCAACCTGACGTTCGACGAGTTCGACAGCGTCAGCTTGACTCTTGGTTACTCCGAGTTCCGCCCGATCCCGTGCGTCGGCGATTTCAGCTCGCTGCCGTCCCTGCCCGACTCGGGTCTGCGGAACGTCTTCGACCGCAACTTCGCGAACAACCCCGCTCCGCAGGGTGCTGCGATCCCGATCGAGTCGTTCGCGCCCAGGCGCCAGGTCTATGTGGATCCGTCCGCAACCCAGGGGGCTGGCGTGCCGATGACCATCGACCCTTCCGATGTGGTGTTCGAACCGAACGGGATCAACCGCTTCCTGCCGCTGCCCACGTTCCGCAAGCCGTACTTCGTGTTCCGCGACGAAACGGTGGTCGAACAGGGAGGGCGCTCGAGCGACTCGATCGGTTCCGACATCAATGCGACCACCTATGCGCCCTACATCCTGTCGCCGTTCACGATGGGGCAAGGGCGGCAATGGGTCGACCGAGCCAACGGCAGCGTGACCTTCGTCAACTCCTACTGGAACGATGGCATCAGCCAGCAGCTGCCGCCGAGCGCTACGGCCAATCCGCCGCTGACCGGCTCGTCCGACAACTTCACGGGTGGTCTGATCGGCAACGTGGGGCTGCCGTTGCTGGCCGACTTCTGGACCTTCTGCGACCGCGCCGATCTGCCAGTGGGTGCCGGCTACATCGCGAGTGGTACCAACGGTTGGCAGGTGGCGATCACGCTCCAGTCGGACCCGCGTCCCTCCTTCCGCGTGTTCTCAGCCGGCCGAGCTGCACTCGCCGGTGGTGGCGCGGCCCTGTGTCGCGCGCCGGGTGACTCCAGCTGGATCACCGCTGTGGGTGGCTTCGTCGGCCAGACTTCGCAGACGACCTCTGCCGGTGACAACACCCTCTACTGGATCATGATGGACGTGGCGAAGCGCCAGAGCGTCATCACGAACGGGTTCGTCGACCTGTTCAATCCGCACCGTGTGCCGCAGGGGCACCCGGATCCTCGCCTCGGGCCGTTCTTCCTTGCGGGCGGCTCGCCATCGTTGCCAGCCAACACTCTGCCGAGCTTCGCCTACGAGTTCGATCCGCCGCTTTCCCAGCAGCCGACGGGTACGTCGATCGTGGCGCAGTTCCGCGCCGCCGGTGCCGTCGATCCGAATCCGTGGTACTGGAACGCGTTCATCAAGCAGGCAACCCCTGCCTTCCCGGCAGATCAGTTCGACGATGGCCCGCAGGGCATGCGCACCCAACTCCGGCCGACGGCGAACAACTTCCCGCTGGATCCGTTCAAGGCGGGTGATGCCCACATGCGCAAGTGGGACACCCGCAACACGGCCGGCGGCAGCCCGCGCAACTGGTGGACTTACCTCTACAACCGCACTGTGACGGCCTACGTCGAAGATCCGAACGACTTGATGGACCCGGCATTCACCAACCGGTATGCGAGCCCAACCGAGGCGTTCACGCCGCGGGACATCCGGTATGTGAACTGGCGCTTCGTGACGTCGAACAACGTCGACGCCACGCCGCCGGTGTCGCCCTCCATCGAGACGTTCTCCCTGTCGTATCGATTCCAGCGAGTCCAGTAGTTCTTCGGAGCGCCCCTCTCGCTCCGACTTGATTCCGTCCCCTCGATCCCATCGGTCGTTCCGATCGCAAGGCAGCGGACAGCCTGCTCGCCTCTGCGGTCGGGGGTAGACTCGATGGCAGTCTCTACGCCCCATCCCCTCCCCTCGGGCTCCTGGTCGCCTCCCTTCCCAGGAGGCGTGGTGCCCGCAGCCGTATCCCAGCCATGATTCGAGTGACCTACGCCCGGCTTGTCCCCCTGGCACTGCTCGCCGTTGCCGCCTGCTCCGGAGGTGGCTCCAACAGCGCCGAGAGCCGCACCGGCGGTGACTTCCTGGTCCTGAAGACGGAACCGAGCGACAACGCGACGCTGTTCCTGAACGACTCGATCCGGATCGACTTCAGCAACCAGGTCGACCTGGGGTCCGTGAATCTGAACACGTTCAGCTTCCAGGTCCTCGATCAGGTCGGAAACACGGTTGCGGAGCCGGTCGCTGGTGAGTTCCAGGTCGGCAACAGCCCAGGGGATTCGTCCGCGGGGCGCCGGCTCCTGTTCGTGCCGCGCCTGCCGACCAACGACCAGTACACCAACGGCGGTTTCCGCCCAGGGCGCACCTATGTCGTCCAGCTGGTCGGCGGTTCGGTGACCAACCAGACCATGCTGCGGGATTCGGTCGGTCGCGGCCTGTTGCGGCCGCAGACGTTCCGCTTCTCGACTGCCGACGGCGGCTCGCCGAGCCAGTTGTTCCGCAACACTGCCCAGGGCGGGCCGCGCCGCGTTGGTCTGGAGCTGTCGCCGGCGGCTGACACGGCTGGTGCCATCCTGAACAAGGTGGGGGCGCCGCCCTTGGAGATCCGGTTGCGTTTCGACCAACCGCTCAATCCCTCGAGTGCGAACGTGCCGGTCAACGTCGACACCAACCCCCTGACCCGCCGGAGCAACAACCGCGGTCGCATCTACCTGGAATACGACGACTCGACGATTGCCATTGGTGCCCAAGCCTGGATCCCAGCCGACGTCGAGCTGGAGACCAACGAAGTCACCGGCAGCACCGTTGTGCTGCGGCCGATCGGTGTCCTGCCGAACAACGCGACCATCCGGGTCATCGTCGAGCCGACGCTGGAGGACATCAGCGGCGAATCGAACGTCTCGAACGCTTCCTACAATCGCGAATTCGGCTCGTTCCGCACCAAGCGATCCTACGAGTCGCAGTTCGACTGCATCGTCGACGAGTTCACGTCCTCGGACCAGGTGGATTTCGCGGCGGCCTTCCCCGAGCCATTCGCCGAGGCTGGCCCAGGCTACCTGAGGGCCGGCTTCAACTTCGAAGGCTCGAGCACGGGCTCGGAGTTCGAGCCGACGGCGCCGGAGACGATCCTCAACACGGACTTCACCCAGGTCACGCCGAAGAACGGGGCCCCCTACAACGTCAGTGGCGGTGTCTTCAACTTCCGCACGGTCAGGATCCCCTCCGGCAGGAGGGTCCAAGGCCAGGGCTCGAAGCCGATGGTCTGGCTGGTGTCGGATCGCTTCGAAGTTGCCGGCACGCTCTCCGTCGACGGTGGACAGGGCACCTTGGTGACCACCACCGCCAATGCCAACGTGCCGAAGCCCGGTGGCGTCGGCGTCTGTGGTGGTGGTGACGGCGGCAATGGCTCGCCCAGTGCGACGAAGCGCGACTTGGTCGGCGGCGTCGGCAAGGGGCCTGGCCAGCTCGTCGGTGGCGGTGGCCTCGGCGGTACGCTCGACTGCACGGCCACGTGCGGTCGCGGTTCTGGCGGTGGTGGCGGCTCGTTCGCCACGCAGGGCGACCCCAACTTCAAGATCAAGACGGTTGCGGCCGGCGTGCTGAATCCGCCGAATGCGGTCGCCATTTTCCCGCAGCAACTCGGCGACGGCGGCAGCGGTTGCACCGGTGCTTCCGGCTCTGCGACCCGCACCCTGCTCGGTGGCGCGCCCGGCCCGCTGCAGTTCGTCGACGTTCGCAACGACAACAACTTCTGGGGCCAGGGCATCCGCTTCGATGGCTCGCCGCTGCGCATCACCGGTGAGCTCGCGCTGCCGCGCGGTGGTTCGGGTGGCGGTGGTGGTGGCGATCGTTCCGACAACAACTCGTGCGCCGAGGACGACGTCAGCTTCCAAAACGACGCCTCCGGCGGTGGCGGCGGTGGTGGTGCCGGTGTGCTGATCGTGAAGTGCCTCGGCCCGATCATCGTTTCGCCGGGTGGCCGCATCACGGCCAACGGCGGCAACGGCGGCGGTGGTGCCCAGACGGGGTCGTCGAACCGCGCTGGTGGTGGTGGCGGCGGCTCGGGTGGCATGGTCATCCTGATGTCCGCCGACCGCATCGAGATCAATGCGCGCGGTGTCAGCGGCGCCAACCCGCGGTTCCTCTACGGCAGCCCCACGGCCAGCAACAACAACGACTTCGACTTCTCGATTTCGGCCGATGGCGGCGTGTGTGTGACCGACCCCACGTTCGCGCCGGGTGGCACGGGCATCGTCACGCGGAAGTACGCGCCAACCACTGGCAATCCGCCGGCCATCCCGGCGACCTTTGGTAGCGGCACCTACGACCTGGCGCCGCTCGGTGGTTTCGGCGGCATGGGCGTCGTTCAGTTGATGGCGCCCCCAGGCGACAATCTCACGGACGGCACCAACACCCGTCTCGACGACAACATCCTGTTCTTCCAGGACGGTGTCCTCACATCCGGCACGACCAAGGAGCGTCTGATCGGTTGGCGTGGCTTCCCCAATGCGATCGGTCAGGGCGTTGCCGACAACAACCTGCCAGTCGCTGCCTATTCGGTGTCGGCCGATCACGAAGGTGATATTCGCCCGGCTCCGATCCTGCTGCCCACCGCCGTGGCCAGCAGGACCCGCCTGCGCTCCAAGTGGATCGACACCGGCTACAGCGCCCGCCGCTCGCTGCCATTCGGCGACGACAACCTGCCGCGTGGTGTCACCGATCCGCTGGGCAACCTGTCGGGCGTGCGATACGAGTTCGGTGGGTACCGCCCCGATCCGACGACCAACGTCAGCACCGGCTACGCCAACTTCGAACTGGTCGGCAGCCAGGCGCGAGCGAAGTTCGACGTCGCGGTGCCGGCCGAGGCGATCTCGGTCGCGGCTGGCACGGCGAGCTACCTCGGCAAGCCCGCCTACCGCATCGAACTGCTGAACGCTGTGCTCGGTGACGCGGTGGATCGCTACAGCGGCTACCAAGCAGAGCTGCTGAACGCTGCCGACGTCGTCGTCGGTGGCTTCCGTATCCTCTCGCACACCAACCGCGAGCTGTTCCTGTCGACAGAGAGCGGCGCACTGCCAGCGACGGCAACGAAGTTGCGGGTCACGGCCAAGTTCTTCGAGATCGTCACCAACGGCGTCGAGGGCCCCAACGTGACCTACGAAGGATCGAACGGCCGCGTGCCGGTCGCCAACGTGCGCATCGGGTTCGCCTTCCATGCCAATCCTGGCGACTCGACCGCAGAGCGGTTCCCGGCTGCTGCCGGCACCTTCCTCTACAACCTGTCGGACCCGGCGGTTCAGGAGACGATCCGCACGAAGAACCTGACCTTCGTCCAGTGGGACGTGATCTTCGATCAGGCCTACAAGGTGAACGCGCTGGATGCGCCGCTTCCCCTGCGCCCAACGACGCCGCGCCCGGAACTCCGATTCCTGCGCGTGCCTTTCCGCTTCTGACCTGAGCGAGACGCGTCGCCCTCGGTGGCCACCGCGATGGCACCGGGGGTTGACGTTCTCGAACCCTACATTCCGACCTCATTCCGATACCTGCAGCAGGGACCCCGCTAGACCCTGCGACCGACCCAACCCGGGTTCGCGACCTGGTGACTCGAAGGCAACAAGACATGAAGCACGTGAACAATCGGACTCGGCTGCTGCCCGCCGCCCTGGTGCTTGCTGCACTCGCCGGATGTGACGGAAGTACGAAGGTCGGCAACCTGGACGCCACGGGGCGCGCCGAGTTGCTGAGTGTCGAGGTTGGCCGCCTGGTCGACATCTACTCCTACCGTCGCATCGACACGTTGGTCGGGGATCGCCGGCTGCGTGCCAACCGTCAGTTGGAGCTGATCGCGAAGAACGTCGTGGTCAACGCCAACATCGAGTCGCAGTCCTTGTTCGACGCGGCGGGCAACGCCGTGCCTTCGGCGAACTACGAGTATCTGCCCTTCGACAAGACGGTCGGTCACGAACAGCTGCTCATCCTGTGGGACGATCGCCAAGGGGACGAGTCGCAGAACTTCGCGGCTGCCTTGGCTTCTGCGCAGACCG
>CANGSN010000051.1 GCA_947455805.1 Planctomycetota bacterium | reverse complement strand
GACCTGTCGGCCGTGCACGCGCAGGGCTACGCGTTCCAGATCGAGATGGCGTTCCGCATGGTGCGCGCCGGCTTCAAGGTGCGCGAGATCCCGATCCACTTCGTCGACCGCCGCGTCGGCAAGTCGAAGATGGACAGCAGGATCGCCCGTGAGGCATTGTTGCTGGTGCCGAAGCTGCGCACTCGCGTCCCGCGCTCTCGCCTCGCCCCGTGAACCGCCCCTCGCTCGCCCTCGCCACGTTGCTGCCGACCACACTGGCCGGCGGCTGCTCTTCGCCCCCGCCACCGACGACGACGCCGATGCGCGCCGGCATCGACCGTCATGAAGGCGCCGAGTTCGTGTCGGCGCGCGCCTTCTACGGCATCCCGATCCTGCAGAAGTCGTTCTTCTGGGACGGCAACGGCGAAGTCGACAACAGCGGCCTCGGCGTGCACTGGGGCCACTTCGTCAGCGACCACACAGCTCTCGGCCTCGGCACCAACCTGGCCAACTGGTGGACCGGCGGCCGCGACGTGCAGAGTGTCGAACTCGAAGGCACGATCCGCATCTACCCGAAGCAGGACTGGCCGCTGTTCGTCGGCGGCAACTGCGGCTACCAGCTCGCCAACGACCAGATCCCGCCTGGCGGCACGCTGTGGAACTTCTCGTTCGGCTTCGGCGCCGGCCTCGACGTACCGATCGCCGCCGGCACCAGCGCCTTGTTCGGCGTCGACTACCACCACATCTCGAACGCTCTCGGGCGCGACACCCCCCGCAACCCGAGCCAGAACGAAGCCCGCCTGTGGTTCGGCTTCGGCTGGACGTTCTGACGCGGCGCGCGGAGCACCGCGGCTACTTCGCCGACTCGTCGACGACGCGGATCGAGCCGGAGAACAGCCACGGCTCGTCGTCTTCGGTGCGCACCTCGACGCGGTAGACGCCCGCTGCGACGTCGCGCACGGTCATCGTGCAGGACGTGCGCGCGTGGAGCTCGCGGCCATCGCGCAACAACCGGATGCGACCGACCGCCGGCGTGGTGATCTGCAGCGCGAGCCCGGGCGCGGCGGCGACGGTCGCCCCGGCGACGTGCACGGCGCCCGCGGCGTCGACGGCGCGGAAGTCGAAGCCGAAGCCGTCGCCGAAGATGTCGAACGCGACGTAGGTGCGGCCGGCGGCGAACGCTTCGACCAGCGACTTCTCGTCGAGCCGCTCGGCCAGCGCGTGCGTGCTCAGCGTCAGGAACACCTCGCGGTAGTCGGCGATGGTGCCACCGAGCGGGCCGAACACGCGGATGTTCGCGTGCGCGTCGCCGCCGCCGATCGGCGTGAACGGATGCCGCTCGGCCAGTGCAGCATCCCACGCCGTCAGCACCGCGTCGTCGCGGCGGCAGATCCGTTCGCACAGCTGGCGCATCGGCAGGAACAACGCGGTGCCGAGCGTGCCGAGCTTGGCCGCGTCGACGGCGCCGGCGTGCAGGTTGACGATCTCGGCGCCGGCGAGGCCGGGCGCCGACAGCGGCGCGCGCCACCGTTCGCAGTGCGCGGCGAACGCGAGGCCACCCTGCGCCCCGGCCTCCTTCGCCAGCAGCGCCGGATGCTGGAAACGGCGCAGAGGCGTGTGCAGCGGGAAGCACAGCAGCGTGCCGACGGGGCTGCGCACCTCGGCGCCGACGAGGAACAGCGTGTCGCCGACCATGCCGCGCACGCCGTCGCGGATCGACGCGTCGGTCTGGTGGTCGGTCATCACCACGAAGTCGATCTGCGCATCCCGGCACGCGGCGGCGATCTGTTCGAGCGTGCCGTCGGAGTCGTGCGACAGGTGGCTGTGGCAGTGCACGATGCCCTTGCAGTCGACGAACGGCGTGCCGGCGACGGGCCGCGGCGGATGCGGGCCGGGCGGCAGCGGCGGCAACACCGTGGTGAACGCGGCACAACCCGGCAGGCCGAGCGACAACGCCGCGAGCAGCAAGGTGCGCATGGCAGGCCCCATCGACAGGTTCACGCAACCAACATCATGCCGTCGCAACGGCGCCGTGGACCTGCTTCGATCGCGCCATGGCGGACAGCTTCTCCTTCGTCGTCCATCCCGAACGGCTCGCCATCTGCCGGCTGCCGGCCGACGCGGCGATCCCCGAGTGGGCGCGCGGCGGTTTCGTCACCATCTCGCGGACGGCCGCCGAGCTGTCGATCGTCTGCGCCCAGAGCCACGTGCCGGCGGGCGTGCAGCAGGAACGCGACAAGGTCGCGTTCGGCATCGCCGGGGTGGTGCCGATGACGACGATCGGCGTGCTGGCGTCGCTGTGCGGCGCACTCGCCAAGGCGCAGGTGCCGGTGTTCGTGGTGTCGACCTACGACACCGACTACCTGCTGGTGGGCGCCGCGAAGTTCGCGGCGGCGCGCACGGCGTTGGCCGGACTCGGCCACCGGATCGTGGGCGAGCAGCCGGCGTGAGCTGCCGGCCGCACCCGAGCGGCGCGGATCAGCGCACGCGCGGCAGGCGCCAGCCGGCGATCAGGTCCTTCTCCTGCGGGGAGTGGATCTCGACCAGGTCGATGGCGCGCTGGCGCAGTTCGAAGTCGGTCGCGAACGTGCGCGCCGGCGCCGTCACCTTGGTGATCGTCTCCGCCGGCGTGGCGATGGCGCCCGCGGCCACCGCCGCCGCCAGCTGCGCGTCGATGTCCGCCTGCCGCAGTTCCTCCGGCAGGGCCGCATCGCCGAGGAAGATCGGCGCCGTAGCGAGCGCGAAGTCGCCGGGCACCAGCACGACGATCTTGCCGGACAGGCCGGCGTTGACGCGTTCGGCCGTCTGCGCGCCGACGTAGAGCACCGGCTCCTTGACCTGGCGCGGCTTCAGCAGCGACGGGTCGGTCGACAGCACCAGCAGCCAGCCGTCGGTCACCCACGGCTCGTCCACGCGGTAGCGGTGCTGGTAGGGCGTCTCGAGCGTGAAGCGCTCGGCGTGGTGCAGCGCCAGCTGCACGCGCGGCCGCGGCTTCGGCTGCTGGGCCGCAGCCTTCGGCGTGGCGACCGGCGCGGCGGCCTGCGACTCCGCCGGCTTCCGGTTGAGCACGGTGACGGCGACGACGACCGCCGCACCGACGGTGGCGACGGCGAGGCCCAGCGTGCGACCGAGCGACGACGGGCGAGTGGACGGAGAAGGGTTGTTCATGGGAGCACCGTTCACTTGCGGGTCAGTTCGATGTCGTCCATGCCCAGGCGCCCCTGCGCCGAACCGTGGGCCGGACCGAAGTTGAAGATCACCTTGCGCGCACGCGCCAGATCGAGCGTGCTGCCGTTGTTCAGGAAGTCCGTGAGCCGGATCTTGATGGTCTCGTATTCGCTGTTCCAGCCCGCACCGGCGCCGCACGTGGTGCGCTGGTAGGGCTCCTCGATGCCGCCGCCGTAGGCGCCGAAGTTCACGGTGCCGCGGTTGCCGGCATCGTCCTCGATCGACACCGAGAACGTCAGGTCGCCGAGCACCGCCGTGGTCAGCGGGTGGCGCGTGGCCTGCGCGGCGCGGAACGACAGGAAGCCGTAGTCGCGGAAGTTCGGCCGGCCCGGCGCCGTGGCCAGGTCGTAGGTCAGCGCGAAGTTGCCGCTGCCGTCGTAGCCGAACACGCACGCCGACGCCTCGCTGCGCTGCGCGCCCGCTTCGTCGTAGGTGAAGCCGTTGAACGGATCGTTGACGTTGTTGCTGAAGTCGGTGTTGGCGTCGTCGCAGCGACCTTCGACGAACGACTGCACGCCGATCGTCACCGTCGCCCCCGACGTCGCCACGTTCGGCGCGGCCGCCGACTGGCTCTGGAAGTTGTCGATGACGTACTTCGCGCTCGGATCGTCGGTGAACGTCATGTTGACGACGACGCCCGTCGTGGTCGGCGCACCGACCGGGCGGAAGGTCTCGAACTGACGCCACAGGTAGTCGCGCGACGGCACGTCGCCCTTGATGTGGTGGCTGATCAGCGCCAGCAGGTACCCGCGCATCAGGTTGTGCGTCGTCGCGCGGCCGATCAGGCTCGGGCCAGCGGCCACCGAGCTGCCGCCGCCGTCGTGCAGGTCGCCGTGGCCGACACCGTAGAGCGAGATGGTCTGGCGCTTGTTCGTGGCGCGCTCGTGGATGCCGTACCAGAACACCTGCGGCGCGTCGGCGCAGCCGTAGACGTCGTCGTCGGCCTGCGCGACCCACAGGTGGTAGTTGGCGTTGTGCGGGTGCGAGCCGTTGCCAGCACCACCGAGCGTCGGCGCAGCACCGCTCCAACCGCCGAAGTCGACCGGCGCCATGCTGGAGACCAGCTTGATGTCGGAGATCGAGTAGTTCGTCGGCGTGAAGGTGTTGTTGAACAGCCGGTCGTAGGCGCGCGCGACGCCGTCACCGCCGCGGCTGTGGCCGATCCAGACGATCGTGTCGCCGTCGATGCGCCCGTTCAGCACGCCGGCGCCGATCGTCGCCTGGTTGCCCAGGATGTAGTCGGTGTTGGTCAGCGTCGTCAGCGCCGCCGTGTGGCTGCCGGGCACCGTGTCGCACTGGTGGCTCATCACGACGTAGCCGTACGACGCGATGTGGTAGCCGATGTGGTTGTACCAGCTGAAGTCGTGGCCGTTGCCGTGGCTGACCACGACCAGCGGCAGCTGGCCGAGCGAAGCGATGTTGGTCGGGAAGTAGGTGAACTGGCCGAGGAAGCTGCCGCCGGTGTACTGGATGCGCGTGACCGCGTACGGCCCTTGCCCGGTCGCCGTCGCGGTGCCGCCGCGCGCGAGGTCGCGGCAGACGTAGAAGCCGGCTTCGTCGCCGTAGCCGTCGATCATGTCGCTGCCGATGTCGAAGACGCCGTCGCGGTCGAAGTCGATGACGACGTCGTAGCCGATGCCGATGCGCGGGTCGCCGCTGGCCAGCGCCTCACTCGGCCACGGCAGCGTGCCGGTGTCGAGCTGGAAGGTGTTTTGCGTGATCGACGTCGCACCCGCCGGGAACGTCACGAGCTGAGCTGCACCGCGCACGTCGACCAGCGCCGGGTTGGCGTCCCACTGCGCCGCAGTCTTCTTCGCCGTCACGTAGACGTCGGCGGTCTTGCCGGCGACGTAGGCGAAGCGCGGGTCGATGCCGAGGTGCACCGGCGTCTGCTTGTTGACCGCCGCGACGTGCTCGAAGAACGGCGCCGTCGCCAGCGGCCGGCCGGCCAGCTGCGGCCGCGCGACCATCGTCAGCGAGGCGCCGTTCGAAACCGTCAGGCCACTCGGCGCGTTCGGGTCGAGCACGACCGCCGCGAAGTAGCCGGTGACCGCGTGCAGCACTTCGTTGTGCGGCACCGCCAGCGGGAACGACAGCGTGCCGCTCGGCGGCACGAGGCCCAGCGGCACGATGGCGAGGCCCGGCGTCAGGCCGAGCGGCACGGTCACGCCGAGCACCGAGGTCGGGCCGGGCGTGCTGTCGAACAGCAGGATCGCCGGCAAGCCGGCGCCGGCATTGAGATCGACGGCGACCGTCGCACCGAGTGGGCGCGTGACCGCCGGCAGACTGTCCAGCGTCAGCGTCTGTGCCGCGGCTTCGGCCACGGCGAACGCGACGACCAGCGCGGACGCAGCGAGAGTATGGATTCGAGTCACGGGAGGATCCTGGGGGCCGCGTGGGTTCGCCGACGCGGCAAAGGGGTCACTGGTAGGTGTAGGGACGGGTCACCGAGCAGCCGCCCGGCGTGGTGATGACAACGGTCGCCGGCCCGGCCACGCCAGGCGGCGTCGTGCACAGAACGACCGTGGCGGAAGCCGAGCTCACGTTCGCCGGATTGCCGTTGAACGTCACCGTCGTGCCCGGCGCGAAGCCGGTGCCGGTGGCGAGCCACGTCTGGCCGCCAGCCACAGGGCCGCTGTTGAACGGGGTCGTGGTGACCACCGGCGTCGGGTTGAACGCGAACGTCGCCTGGGCGCCGTCCGGGTTGGTGACGCGGACCTGCGAGCCGCACGGCACGCCGGCCGGCATCGCGAAGGTGACCTGCGTCTTGGTCAGCGTGATCGGCGTCACCGGGATGTTGCCGGCCCTGACGGTGGCGAACAGGGAGAAGTTGTTGCCGTTGACGGTGATCGTGCCACCGACCGCGGCCGAGTTCGGCGTCACGCCGCTGATCGTCGGCGCCGGCGCCAGGCTGAACTGCGCGCCGATCGCATTCGTCAGTTCGATCACCGACGGATTCAGCGGCTGGCTCGCCATCACCGCCTGGAACGTCAACGGCAGCGTCAGCGGGATGCCGGGCGGCACCGCCAGCGTGTAGGGCGCGGTCGAGCTGCCGATGTCGATCGGCAGCAGCAGCGGGAAGCACGCGTTGCCGAACGGCGTCGGCGTCACCGTCGCGCCGTCGGCGATGCCGACCGTCAGGCACAGCACGAACGGCGCCGAGGACACGCCGGGAGGCGTCGCCACACCGAGCGTGAACGGGTCGGCGACCGCGAGCTGCGCCAGGCGGAAGAAGCCGCCGGCGTTGCCGTTGATCGTCAGCAGGTCGTAGGGGCCGCCGCTGCCGACGTGCACGTTGCCGGTGTAGCAGGCGTTCGGCAGCTGGAACGACGTCCAGCTCCACGACCGGATCTCGGCGAACTGGTTGGTCATGCCCGAGCGCGTCGACGAGGTGAAGCCGACCCAGGCCTGGCCGTTGATCAGGCCGAGCCCGCCGGTGTTGCCACCGCTGAGCTGCGTGCCGCCGGTCTCGAAGCTGAACGGCGTCGTCAGCACTGGCGTGACCAGGTTGTCGAGGAACACGGTCAACGTGCCGGGCTGGCCGACGCCGGGCACGTAGCGCACGCGCAGCTTGCGCTGGGTGCCGTTGCTCATGTCGATGGCCGGCGTCACGCGGCCGATCGACACGCCCTCGTTCTCGCTGTTCCCGAGCGCGCCGACGGTGTGGATGCTGAGTTCGTTGGCGCTGGTGTCGCTGGTCCAGATGTCCTGCGTTGCATCCATCTCGATGGCGATGCTGTTCGGGATCGGCTGCGTGTTGCTGCCGAAGCCGTAGCCGATGCCCCACGAGCCGCCGCCGAGCGTCGTCGCACCGGTCTGCGCACCCTGGATCACGAACGCGAGACCCTCGGGCGCCGACGACATGACGAAGTCGAACGTCGTCTCGAAGCCCTGCGCGACCGGCAGCGGCGTCGTGTACCACGCGCTGCCGGTCTGCGATGCCGCGTTGTTGGTGATGCGCAGGTTGTTGCCCGACTGCAAGGCCGAGCCGTTCAGCGTCAGCCCGGTGGTGTTGGCGAACGAGGGGTAGTCGAAGGTCTGCGCGACCGCGACGGTGCCGAGGGAGAAGGCGGCGATGCCGCGGACGAAGCGATGCGCTCGGGTCACGAGGGGCTCCTGGAACGTGTGGCGGCACCGTGCGAAAGCGCGGCGATGGCCGGTTGCGAGGCGGCGCACCATACACGAACCGGCGCGGCGCACAGTCCCCCCAGATCTCCCGACCCGTCGGCGCCTCGTCGGCGCTCACTTCGCGCGTTCGTACTTCGCCTGGAAGCTCTCGTACGGCGGCGCGGTATCGACGATGCCATGGGCGTTCGCCGAGCGCGCTTCGCCATCCGCTCGCCCATGGCGGGGCCGTTCGCTGCGCCCGCTTCGACAGGCGGGCAACGTTCCGGGGTCAGGGGTAGCCGACCACGCCTTCCATGGCGTCCGACATCACCGCGCCGAACGGATTGCCGGCGCCGACATCGAGCACGATCGCCTGGTTGTAGAAGCGAACCCCGACCAGCGAAGGCTGGTCCGGAATCGGCAGCTGCCACTTGGCCTTGCCGCCTTGCCCGACGATGCCCAGCACTGCGTCCGGGCTGATCGCCAGCGAGCAGCCGGGCATGCCGAGGAACCCGAGGTCCACCGGGGTAGGCAGGCGCTGGAAGCTCATGCCGAGGACGGCGATGTCGTTCGGGAGGTCGAACAACGTCACCTTCAGGGGGCGGCCGATGCGCGGCGTGTCGTAGGGCACCAGACGGGTCGCCGGGCGGCTTCCGGCGCAGCCTGGCACGATGCCGACATAGACGCAGGTCGAGCCGACGCGCGCGGCGACGGTGTCATCGGCGCCCGAGCCGATCTCCAAATAGGAGCTGCCCGGCTCGAGGCTCGGAACGACGGCATCGCTGACGTTGTTGCCAACTCGATCGATTCGGCCATCTGACCTACGCAGCAACAGTTGGCCGGTGAAGTTACCCATCTGAACGAAGTAAACACCCCACGGCAGGACCGGCACGGTGAGCCCGGGCCCCTCAACGACACCATCGTCTCGCCGACCCAATCGAGCCAACACCTCTACATACACACGACCTACGACGCCCGGTGCTCGCACGCCTGAACCTAGGGCTCCGCAGAATGCGACATTACCATCCGATCGCAGCAGTCCTGACATCAACCCCGAGGCATCCACCTGAGTGTAGGTGATGCCCACAGGCAGTATCGGCAGATTGCACTGTCCTGAGGTGTTGCTGCCGAAGGCCACCGCAACCCCATCTGATCGCAGCGCCACGGCATGAGCACCGGCCATGTCGAAGTCGACGTAAGTCCGACCGGCAGGCAGTGGCGGCACCGCTCCGACCATGGGGCCGAGCCCCCACACGATCAGCTGGCCGTCGGAACGCAGGGCCCCGGAGACAAAGTTGCCCGCCCTGACCTTGGTGTAGACGACACCATTGGGCAGCTGCGGGACATCACATACGAAGCCCGCGTTGTTGCCGTAGCCCTCCGCGGTGCCATCGGCCCGCAGCACCAGGGTATGGGCGAACCCCGGCGACACTCCGGCGAAACGATCGCCCTCCGAGGGAGAGGCGTTGGCGCGCCTCGGATGCGGCTGCTGATACGGGAAATAGCTCGTCTGGCCCCACCCTGTCACGGTTCCGTCCGACCACAATGCCAGGCCGTGCCAGTCGCCGACCGCCAACTTGACGAGAGTCGACCCCGTCGGCGGCGACGGGACATCGAGATTGCCCTCGACACCGTTGGCACCGAATGCAATGAGCTGACCGTCGGAGCGCCAGGCGACGCTCCACCCGTTGCCCGCCGCACATTTTAGGTAGACGCATCCCGTAGGCAGTGCAGGCACCGAAGTCTCGCCCGCGAAGTTGCTGCCCCAAGCCGCCAAATTGCCATCCGATCGCAAGGCCAGCATGTGGGCAAAGCCACAGCAGACATCCGTGTAGACCACTCCAGCGGGCAACGTCGGCACGTTGCACTGTCCTTCGGCATTGTCGCCCCATGCCAGGACCGACCCGACGTTCGTCAGCATCGCGGAATGGTCCGTGTTCGCAGCCAATCGCACTGGCACCACACCCATGGGCAGGGCGGGCACGTTCAGTTGGCCGTAGAAGTTGTCTCCCAAGGCCAGAGTCACGCCGTCACTACGCAGCAGGATTCGATGGAGGAACCCCACGGCGATCTCTGTGTAGGAGATTCCAGGTGGAAGCGACGGAATGGCAAAGGGTCCCATGCCACTACCCTCCCCCCACTGCGCCACCGTGCCGTCTGGTCGAATGGCAAACGTATCTCGGTCCGCCAACACCATCGCCACGAACGGCTCGGCAGGCGCCCGACAAAGACCCGCGTAGTCCTGACCCTGAACGAACAACCTGCCGTCGACCCGAAGAACTGCGGAATGCTGGCCGTTGGCCGCGATGTCGACCACCGGCAGCAGGCGGGAATCCGTGTCGAAGTAGGTCTGACCCCACTGCCGGATTCCCCAGTAGCTAGTGGCCGGCACAGGCGTCGCCTGGGCATACGCCACCGTCGACAGCGATGGCGCCAGGAGGAGACCCCAGCAGACTCCGCGGAGCCTGTTGGACAGCGCGCGCAGACTCGGTGGAAGCACTCGGGCTGATGCCATGCTCATGGGGTCGGGTAGATCGTCGAGGAGAGTAGCCGTGGTAGCGAAACCCGGGCCGGAGAGCTTGCACGCACCAGCACGTCCTCGATTGCGGGAGACACAGCCTTCGCGGATCGCCACGCTGGAAGAGCTCTTCGGCATCAAGAAGCTTGGTCGACCGCAAACGAACCGATGAGGTCCGGCGCCCATTGACGGGGATCGCCGAGACGCCAGACGAAGATGCAGGGAGACCAGGAGTCCAACGGGGGCGGTAGGCGCGGGAAGCTCATGCCGAGGACGGCGATGTCGTCGAGCCACTGGCAGCGAAACGGGGAGCTGCGAGGCACCCGCTGGCGGCGCATCGAGGTGACACATGGCTACGCCGCCGGAACGTTCCCCCACGAGCCCAGCGATTGCGTTGAGCCAGAACCAGCAGGCGGCATACTCCCCGCCCCCACGATGGCATCGCCCGACCTCTGGACCTGGATCACGATCCCCGCGATCGGCGGCCTGATCGGCTGGAGCACCAACTGGCTCGCCGTGAAGATGATCTTCCGGCCGATCAAGAAGCGCCGCATCCTCGGCCTGTTCCCGGTGCAGGGCCTGATCGGCCGCCGCCAGCCGGAGCTGGCCAAGGCCATCGGCCGCGTCGTCGGCAACCACCTGGTCGAGCACAAGGACGTCGTCCGGAGCCTCAACAAGCTCGACTTCGGCGGCATCCTCGGCGGTCTGCTCGACAAGGGCCTGGCGCCGAAGATCCAGGAACTGCGCGGCCTGCCGCTGATCGGCGGCTTCCTGACCGAGGAGCGCGTGCAGAGCCTGAAGCAGTCGATCGTCGACAGCGTCATGACCCACAAGGAGCAGGTCCTCGACGAGGTCGAGAAGGGCCTTGCCAAGGGCCTCGACGTGCCCGGCCTGGTCGAGAAGAAGGTCGCCAGCTTCGCCATCGAGAAGCTCGAGGCACTGATCCTCGACGTCGCCAGCAAGGAACTGCGCGCGATCGAAGTGCTCGGCGGCGTGCTCGGCGTGCTGATCGGCCTGATGCAGGTCGGCTTCCTCTACTTCCGTCCCTGACTTGGCGTCCCTGATCGCGCCCTGTGCGGTTACGCACACCCGGTCTCCCGACTAGATCCCAACCCATGAAGGCCAGCACCTTCGCACTCCCCTGGTTGGCCCTGCTCGCGGCGCTGCCTGCGCAGCAGCTGGCGGACGTCGCCTATCCCGAGCGCGACATCCTGTCGCCGTTCCGCACGCCGAAGGACGTCTACGCCCCGCCGGACGAGCTGTTCCGGCTGCTGCGGCTGATGCAGTCGCGCGCCGACAGCGGCAAGTACGCGAAGAGCTACGACCACACCGGCCGCGAGATGGTCGACGACGACGTCTGGCGGGACGCGTTCCGCCAGGTGTTCACGCTCGGCCTCGACGCCGGCTACCTGGCGCAGATCATCCGGCTGCAGGCGCACGCGCCGGATCGCATGACGGCGTTCTACGCCGGCTTCTACGTGACCAATCCCGGCAACGCGATCGAGCTGATCGAGCACATCGCCGGCGAACCGGACCGCAACATCCGCCAGGCCATGTTCCCGCGCGCGGTCGAGTACCTGCGCAAGAACCTCGGCCGGCGGTTCGGCGACCTGACCAGCGACCAGAAGATCGAGCTGCAGAAGTCGATGCCCGTGATCGGCAGTCCGGAAGCGAAGGCGCGCGGCATCACCCGGGCGCCGGTGGACAGCGACGCGCTGCACGGCATGCGCCTCGTGCCGTTCCTGCAGCTGCTCGACGTCGACGATCCGATCGACCAGGCGCAGGCGGCGTGGTTCCTCAACGAGGTGTTCCAGATCCGCATGGATCTGGCGCTGGCCTGGCTCGAGCCGGCGCTGCCGCGCCTGCACCAGCTGCTCGATTCGCCGAGCAAGCAGGTGCGCGAGCAGGTGATCACGCTGCTGACGACGATCGGCCCGAAGGACCTGCGGCGCGCCCCGACCGACGCGCGCGACCTGCACGCGTGGGCGAACGAAGCCGCGCGCGGCCTGTTCGCACCGATCCGCAACATCAACGACGCCATCGTGCAGATCCACCCGAGCCCCGAGCGCGACGCGCTGGTGGCGGCGGCGCTCGAGGCGCTGGAGAACTCGTCGATCGGCGACCCGTTCGTCGGCCAGGGCGCAGATGGCCAGTGGATCCGCGGCTTCCGCGTCGCCACCGTGCCCGACGAGCTGAAGCCGCTGGCGATCCCCGCCGAGGCGATCATCACGACGATCAACGGCACCGCGACCCCGAACGCGAAGGTGCTGATCGACACCGTGCGCACGCAGTACGAGAAGATGAAGCGCGGGCCGCGGCGCTTCCTGGTCGAGTACGTGCTGAAGGGCAAGACGCACGCGGTCGAGTTCCGTGTGATGTGAGCTCGCCGCGCCCGCACGGGCGCGAGCGCCGCAGACTGCGGTCCAGCGCGCGCCGCAGCCGATGAGGGGGCCGCCGATGCGACGCACCGACGAAGCCG
>CANGSN010000050.1 GCA_947455805.1 Planctomycetota bacterium | reverse complement strand
CGCTGCCGCCAGGTCGCCGCGCGGCCCTTCGGCCTGCACCGGCGTCGCCGCCGCCGGCTTGGCTGCAGCTTCCGGCGCCCCGGCCTGGGCCCCCGGCACCGCCATGGGATCGCTGCCCTGCAGCAGCCAGACAGCACCCGCGCCGACGAGCACGAGCAGGAGGAGGACGACGACGAGAGCGGAGCGTTGCATCAGGGGCTTCGGGTCGGTCGGTGTGGCGACCGTACGGGCGCGCCACGACGGTACCGCCCGTCCCCGAACTCCCGAAGCACGGGACTTCGCTGCTCGGCGCATGCGTCGGGTCCGCAGGCTGCCTACGCTGACTCCAGCATGCCGCACCCCTCGCACCACAAGGCGCGCCGCGCCGAGTTCCTGGCTGCCCTCGACGGTCCCGTCCTGCTGATGGCCGGTGGCTGGATCTCCCGCAACTACCCGGCGAACTGGAGCCCGTACCGCGCCGACAGCACGTTCCTGTTCTTCTTCCCCGAGGTCGAACCCAACGCCGCCGCGTTGTTCGACCCGAAGGACGGCTCGGTGACGCTGTTCCTCGACGAACGCACGCAGGCCGACGCGCTGTGGCACGGACCGGTGCCGAGCTTCGCCGACGTCAAGAAGGCGCAAGGCGTCAGTGCCGTGCAGAAGCGCAGCGAGCTGGCGGCGTTCGTGGCGAAGAAGGTCGGCAAGCGCGCACTGCGCACGGTCGCGATCGCCGATCCGCGTGCGACCGCCGAGGCGCTGGCGATCACCGGCGAACGGCTCGACTTCCACGACAACCAGAAGGTCGCCGATCCGGCGCTGGTGGCGACGATCGCCGAGCTGCGCAACTTCAAGCGGCCCGAGGAGCTCGCCGAGATGCGTCTGACGGCGGTGACGACGCGGCTCGCGCACACGGCGGCGATGGCGCACACGCGCCCCGGCATCCGCGAGCAGGAGCTGGTCGGCCACGTCGAGGGCACGTTCGCGCGGCACGGCTGCGTGCCGGCCTACAACACGATCCTGTCGGTGCGCGGCGAGGTGCTGCACAACCACGCACACGGCAACCTGCTGCACGACACCGACCTCGTGCTACTCGACGCCGGCGCCGAGGCGCCGAGCGGCTACTGCAGCGACGTCACGCGCACGTGGCCGGTCAGCGGCCACTTCTCGCCGGAAGGCGCCGAGGTCTACGACATCGTGCTCGCGGCCGAGAAGGCGGCGATCGACGCGGTGAAGCCCGGCATGCGCTACCGCGACGTGCACATGCTGGCGGCGCGCGTGCTGACCGACGGCCTCGTGCAGATGGGCCTGATGAAGGGCAATGTCGACGCGCTGGTCGAGAACGGCGCGCACGCGATGTTCTTCCCGCACGGTACAGGCCACCTGCTCGGCCTCGATGTGCACGACCTCGAAGCGTTCGGCGACCAGGTCGCCTACGCGCGCGGTCGCAAGCGCAGCGAGCAGTTCGGCACCGCCTACCTGCGACTCGACCTCGACCTGCAGCCCGGCATGTGCGTCACCATCGAACCGGGCATCTACTTCGTGCCGGCGATCCTGCGCGACGCGGCGTTCAAGAAGCAGTGGAAGGGCCAGGTCGACTTCGCGCGCGCCGAGCGCTTCCTGACCATGAACAGCGGCCGCGGCTTCGGCGGCATCCGCATCGAGGACGACGTCCTCTGCACCACCGACGGCCGCGAGGTGCTGACCGCCGCGATCCCGAAGGAACGGCTGGCGATCGAAGCGCTGGTCGGCAGCGCCGGCCGCTGATCGCCGGACCGGCGGCCGGTCGCTCAGGCGCTCGGCGGATACAGCAACACGGGCACATGCGCGTGGCGCACGACCTGCTCGGCGACGGAGCCGAGCAGCAGCCGCCGGAGGCCCGAACGTCCGTGTGTGGCCATCGCGATGTAGTCGGCCTTCTGCGCGTGCGCATACTCGACGATCGCGCGCGGCACGTCGGCGGCTTCGACGACGACCGCCTGCTTGCAGACGTCGCGACCGAACAGGTCCGCCGCCGCCTGCATCGCCGACTCCCAGTCGCGCTTCATCTGCGTGCGATCCGGGTAGACCGCCATCAAGCCACCCGCGGTCGGCTCGAACGGCAGGTCCTCGAGGACCGACAACAGCGTCACCGGCAGCCCAAGGCGCGCGGCGAGGGCCCGCACCGGCGCGAACGCGCGCTTGGACTCTTCGGAAAGATCCGTCGTGAGAACGATGCCTGGCATGAGAACCTCCGATTGCGGCGGGCATACCACCCGCTGCGTAGACGATGGTCGACCACGGACGGGGCCGCCATCCGCAGATGGGCCACTGTGGTCAGGGCGATGAAACTAGCAGGTCGAGGGCGAGGTTCGCTGCAGAGAGGCGATCCCGATGAAGACCATGCCAGCCGTCCCCGGCCCCGTCCACGACTTCCACCTGCTGCGCGCCAAGGACGTGATGCAACGCGAACTGGTCGTAGTGCACGCCAGCGACCCGCTGCGCGAGGTCGAACGCGTGCTGGTCGACACGCAGGTCAGCGCCGTGCCAGTGCTCGACGACGACGACCACGTGCTCGGCATCGTGTCGATGCGCGACGTGGTCAGCCGCTACGCCGACGACCACGAACTGCCGGTCGACGCCGATCCGGAGACGTTCGACGACGAAGTCGACGAGACCGAGACGGTGGCGTTCCAGCGCCTCGACGACGCGCCGTGCGCCGGCGACGTGATGACGACCGACGTCGTCAGCTGCGGCGGCAACGCGCTGCTGACGGAGATCGCCGCGCGCATGGTCGACCACCGCGCGCACCGCGTGCTGGTCCTCGATCGCAACCGCCTGGTCGGCCTCGTCAGCTCCATGGACCTGCTGGCCGCCCTCGCCGGCCGCCTCGTTCAGGCCTGACCGAGCTTGCGCAGGTCGTCGAGATCCTTGACGCCGAGCGCGCCCTGCACGTCCGTCAGGCCCGCACCGGTCAGCGACTGCAGGCGCTGTTCGTAGAGCGCGCGCATCTCCGTGTTCTGGAACAGCGCGTTCAGGCGATGGCTGTGGGCCAGCAGCGCCAGCGTGATGTCGCTGATGACGACCATCGTTACGAAGATGCCGCCGCCGGCCTCGAGCAGCAGGTGGATCGCGGTGGTCCACGACACGTCGTCGAGGTCGAACAGGTAGAGCGTCAGCACGACGATGCCGGCGAGCGTGGTCATGCCGGCGGTGCGGCGGATCCGGCCGACGACCTCGCCCACTTCCGCGGCGGTGTGCGGGCGGACCAGGTCGGCGGCGCGGCGCACGTAGAGGACCGGCCCGGCGATCAGCGCTCCGACGCCGCCGAGCAGCAGCCAGCTGCCCTGGACCTGGCTCAGGAAGCAGACGATCAGCATCAGGAAGCCGACCAGGAACGGCGCGAACATCACCACCAGCCAGCCCGGTGCCGCCACTTCCGGCAACAGCGTCTTCAGGGCGAGCGAGCTGCGGATGATGCCGGGGAACAGTGCGATCAGCTTCGGCGCGATCGTCGTCATCAGCAGGGCGGCGATCGCCAGCGCGACCTGCTGCTTCACCACCTTGCCCTGCTGCGCCGCGGCCCCGAACTGGTTCTGGTCGAGGTGCGCGAAGTCGAGCGACGACGACCACGGCCAGGCGGCGACGAGCAGCGGCAGCACGACCAGCACGAGCCAGCCCCAGCGCGCCAACGAGCGCGAGCGCTGGATGCGCGACCACTGCCAGGCGGCGATCAGGGCCAGCGTCGCGACGGCGAGTTTCACCACCAGCAGGAACTCCTGCAGGCCGTCGATGATCGACAGGTTGGACTTGCCGAAGCCCTCGGTGACCTGCGCCACGAGCTGCTGCAGGTCGGCGCCGGCGAGCTGCTGCCCGGCCGCCGCCGCCTGCACGTGCGCGATCTGCTCGGCCAGCGGCTGGTGCGCCACGACGGCGATCAGGGCCCCGAGGGCCAGCAGCACGCCGCCGACCCACAAGGCCGCGCGTCGCCAGGACACGTAGTCCTGCGCCAGCGCATCGGTGACCGGCTGCGGTGCCGCTGCGAGCTGCTGCCGTTCGTCCGCCGCCGCATGGTGCGTCTGGAAGTCGCCGGACACGGCCCGACCCAGGAAGCGCAGCGCGAGGTCGACGATCGGAGGGGCGGACGCGCTCATCGGGTCGAGTATGCAGCCACGCCGAGCACTCAGGTAGTCGGCTCCGGGCGGGCGGTAGAGTGCGGCGATGGTGAACGCCACGCTCGCTCGCCCGCCGCGCACGGTGCCATGGACGCTACGGCTCGTCGTGCTGTTCGGCGGCGTGCTGCCGCAGGTCGGCTGGGGCCTGCTCGCCCTCGGCCTCGCGTTGACGATGGTGTTCGGCGCGATCGCAGCACCGCTGTTCGACGACCCGTTCGCCGGTCCGGTGCAGCGCGTCGTCGGCAAGATCGTGCGCGTCGACGACACCAGCCTGCGCATCAACAAGAACGACGTGCTCGCGGTGCACTTCGAAGTCCAGACCGGTGACCGCACCCGGGCTGGCTGCAGTTACGCCATCACCTACCGGCGCGGCGGCAACAACGTGCCCGAGGTCGGCAGCGAGGTGCAGGTCGAGATCGCGCGCACGCCCGCGGCGCCGATGCGCATCGTCGGCCTCGACACCCACATGCTGCCGGCGGCGGCGCAGCTGGTGGTGCTGTTGCCGATCGTCGGTGCCGTGCTGGTGCTATGGGGCGTTTGGCGCAACGCACGCCGCCTGCGCCTGCTGGTGCACGGCGAAGTGGCGACGGCGATGCTGGTCGCCAGCGAGCCCACGAACACGACCATCGACGGCCGCCGCGTGCAGGCGATGACGTTCCGCTTCCTCGACGGCCAGGGCCGCACACGCACGACGATCGTGCGAACGCACCGGCCGGAAGCGGTGACCGACGACGTGGCCGAGACGGTGGTCCACGACCCCGGCACGGGCGCCGCCGTGCTGCTCGACGCGCTGCCGGGCCAACCGCAGCGCGAAGCGAACGGCGAGCTGCAGCCGGCCCCGTTCGACCGGCTGGCGCTGGTGATGATCGGCCCGACTCTGGCGCTGATGGTCTGGCAGATCGGCGCCTGGGCCACGGCCTGAGGCTGGGCGAGCCGCGGGACTCGCGGTCAGTGGTTCAGCCAGGCGAAGTCGGTGTTGCCGCCGCTGAGGATCAGTCCGATGCGCGCGCCGCGCAGTTCGCCGGCGATCGCACGGATCGCCGCCAGCACGGTCGCTGCACTCGGCTCGACCACGGTCTTCATCCGCTGCAGGAAGAAGCACGAGCCGTCGACCATCGCCTGCTCGTCGACGGTGACGATCCGCACCGCATGCTGCCGCAGCAGCGCGAAGTTCGGCTCGCCGAGCCCGGTCATCAGGCCGTCGCCCCACGTGACCGCGCCGTCGACGCGCGGCTGCCGCACACCGGTGGCCATCGAGCGCGCGGCGTCGTCGACCGCCTTCGGTTCGGCGCCGAGCATCTGCGCCGCGGGCCGCAACGAGCGCACGACCACCGCCGTGCCAGCACACAGCCCGCCGCCGCCGACCGGCGCGACCACGACGTCGAGGTCGGGCACGTCCTCGAGCAGTTCGAGCGCGGCGGTTCCCTGGCCGGCGATCACGTGCAGGTTCTCGAACGGGTGCACCATCGTCGCGCCGGTCTGCTGCTGCCACGCGGCACACACGGCGTCGCGTTCGGTCTGCTTGCAGAAGCGGACCTCGGCGCCGTAGCCGCGCACCGCGTCGACCTTCACCCGCGGCGCCGTCTCCGGCATGACGACGCGCGCCGGCACGCCGCGCTTCCGCGCCGCGTAGGCCAGCGCCGCCGCGTGGTTGCCGCTGCTGTGCGTGATGACGCCGCGCGCCGCCGCCGCGTCGTCGAGCGCGAACACCGCGTTGCAGGCGCCGCGCGCCTTGAAGGCACCGACCTTCTGCAGGTTCTCGGCCTTGCAGAACACCTGGGCGGCGAGCTCGCGGTCGAGCGTGGCGCTGGTCAGCACCGGTGTACGGTGCACGTGGCCACGGATGCGTTCGGCGGCGGCGCGGACGTCGGCGAGGGTGATCACCGACGCAGGATACCAAGTGCGGCGACCACACCCAGGTCAGCGGACGACGCTCGACCGACTCGAAGCGCCGAGGGTCGACGAACCGGTCGCGACGATGCGGACGCCAGGGAAGTGGTCGGCAGCCACCTTCAGCAGTTCTGCGGGCTGATCGAGCCGATGGATCTCGTCGAGCACGACGCGCCCACTCCCGACGCTGGCCAGGAAGGCCTCGGGATCCGTGAGCTGACGACGGACACTGGGGAGCTCACAGTCGAGGTAGCGGACGGAGGGAAGGCTCTGGCAGAGGACTGTCTTGCCGGTGCGACGGACTCCCACGAGCCAGACGATGCTCCTGCGGGACCACGCTGCCTCGATGCGATCGATCCACTCTCTGGCCTGCTCCACATGCAGCCAGGATTGCATACAGTTCACCCAGGTGCAATCCTGGTTGCATTTGGTGCGGGTGAGGCGCCAGACCTTGATCCTTCCTTGGTAGGGCGCGCCGAGGGGCTGACGCAGGGCCGGGGCCGCCCGAAGGCGCCCCCGCGCCTCGTCACTGCTGCTGCACGCGCAGCCGACCGTTCTTGCGGTCGACGTCGTAGAGCTTGTTGCCGAGCGGCATGCCCTGCAGCTTGAAGTCGATCGCCTCGCCGAGCGGATCGTCCTGCACCTCGCCGTAACGGATCGCGAAGCCGCAAGCGATGCGGAAGATGTTGTCGAGCACGAACGCGTTGAGGTAGAGGTCGACGCCGCGATAGCGCGAGCCGACGCCGGTCTCCGGGTGGTAGTGCTCGAACGAGTTCGGCGTCTCGCCGCCCTCGCACGCGCCGCTCAACATCGTCACCGTCTTCTTCAGCAGCTCGTTGGCGAGCTTCTGCGCGCGCTTGTTGCCGCGCTCGGCCCAGTAGGTCAGGCCTTCGAGGATGTGCGTGTTGATGACCGGCCAGACGCGGCCGTTCCACGGGCAGTTCTTGCGCGTGCCCTTCCAGCGGCCGGTGCCGTCGAACGTCGAGTCGCTGACCGAGATGCTCGGGACCGGGTACTTGGTCCAGAACTCCTCGCGGTCGCTCAGCGTGTCGAGCATGCGATCGACCTGCTTCTGGTTCGGGATGTCGGTCGCGAGCGGGTAGAAGCCGACGGCCGCCTTGACGTTGGTCTTGCGGCGGTTGTCGGGGTCGAGGTCCATGAACAGACCCGCCTTCTCGTCCCACATCTTCTTGCGGATGGTGTCCAGGATGACTTCGGCCTCCGCCTGGAAGCGGTTGGCCATCGCCTTCTCCTGGATCTCCTCGGCGACCTTGTAGAGCCACTTCACCATCCGGTAGCGGAACACCGACGCGTCGATGCCCTTCAGCCGGAACTGCTCGGTGAACTCGATGGCGCGGTCGGCCTTGTCGTCGATCACCGTGTAGCGGCGCGAGAACTCCTGGCCGGCCTCGAAGTGGTTGACGATGTCGGTGAGGCCACTGCCCTCCGGATCACGATTGTTGGCGAGCCACTTCACGTAGCGCTGCATCGCCATCAGCACCGCTTTCTTCGTCGCCTTGTCCGGGTGGATGGCGTCGAGTGCCTCGAAGCCACCGCCCCAGTCGGCGTGGAAGAAGTCGTTCGGGTCGGTGCCGGTCATGTAGAGCCGACCGGGCACCTGGCCATTGTGGTGGATGTTCTCGAAGAACGCCTTCAGGCAGCCGCGCGCCAGCGTCGGATCCTGCAGCCACCGCGCCTCGCGCATGATCGCCGGCGTGGTGAAGCTCGACGGCTGGTGGAACGGGCCGTTGCCCTCGCACACCGACGGCGACGAGAACAGGCCGGCACCGTGCGGCTGGCGCAGCAGGTAGAGCAGCTCGAAGCGGTGGCGGACGACGCGCTCGAGCTCCTTGCTGTCGCAGTGGAACTTCGGGACCTTCTCCCAGAACGACGCCCAGCCGACCTCGTCCTTGGTGTCGGGGCGACGGGCGCGGAAGTTGATGCCCTTGCCCTTGAAGATCAGGTTCGCTTCGAAGCGGTGCGCAGCCTTCTGGCCCGCCTTCAGCGGCACCGGGCGGAACAGGCCGCAGTAGACGCGCGAGCCGGCGACGATCGGGCTCGGCTTCTCCATCGGGCGCTTGGCGCGCGGCGTCGGCAGCGCCTCGAGCTCGAACCAGGGCGTCTCCTCGAAGTCCGGCCGGTCGCTGCCGCCCTCGGCGAAGTACGCCTGCAGGCAGCGCGCGCCCTTGCTGTCCGGATTGTTGTAGTGGATGTCGGCCGGCACTTCGGCCTTGTTGCCGTCCTTCAGCAGGCGGCGGATGCGGAAGCTGTCGCCCTCGAGCGACACCGGCTCCCCTTCGGGATCGGTCGTCGTCCATTGCACGACGGTGATCTCGCGATCGGTCTTCGCCGTGTTGTTCAGCTCGAGCTCGCTGACGAAGCGATCGTCCTGGGTGACGAAGCGCTTCTCGACGACCTTCAGGCCACCCGCCTCTTCGAACGTGACCGTCGCGCGTCCATCCTCGACCTGGGTCGACCGATGACTGAGGTGCAGCGGGCGCCCGTTCTCGAGGAACGACAGGAAGAAGACCGACGGCACCAAGGCATTCCCGATGCACGCCTCGTCGGCAAAGCCGGGCGCGTCCTGGAAGCGCGGAAAGCGCGGGGCGTAGAGGCAGTAGCCACCACCCGCGAGCGCGTACTTTTTCTTCTGATTCATCCCGGAGTCCTTTGGCGAGGGCGAGTTGGCCTTGTGGGCTTGACTCTCGGACTTGCGTCCTTCCGGAATCGGCGTCTTCGCTTCGCTAGACGCAACCTGGGCTTTGGAATGAGCTTGGGTCACAATTTTAACCAACGGCTCGGACCGATTTGATTCGGTACCACCGTATTTCCAGAGAGACTTGGCTGCATCTTGGGGGCTGGTTCGCCACAGTCAAGGGCTTGTTCCCCTATGGGACTTGCCAATGGCGGAGCTCCAGGGCAGGCCGAGCGCATACGGCGCCGACCCACAACCGCGCGTCACCGCGGCGACCAAGTCGGTGCGCGGCCTGCGAACGCGCCCGCACGCGCCGAGGCAATCGCCGCGCTGCCGCTCGCGATGCCGCAGCACGCCAACCCGCCGGTCGGCGACACGTTCGGCACCTGCGGAACGACAGGCAGGACGGCGAACTTGCCGCTCGCTGGCATGCCACGTAGCGTGCGTTCGTCCGGGTATCGGAAGCGTGGTGTGAATCCCGCACGGTCCCGCCGCTGTGAGCGCTGACGACGCCTGCGTCACCACTGGTCCACGGACCGGGAAGGGCAGGCCGAGGACGACGCGCGAGTCAGAAGACGGCCCGGACGCCGAAGGTCGGTCTCTCGCGGACAGGAGACTTCCGTTGTCGAACATCGTGCCCAGGCACGACCGCAGCACGCGGTCGGGCCGTTCTCGCGTCTTCTCTCATCCCCGCCGGGCGCTCGCCCTGGCGTGCCTCGTCAGCGTCGCGGCCGAACCGCTGCGGGCGCAGCGCGTCGAGGTCCCTGTCGAAGTCACCGTCCAGGTCGACTTCGGCGATCGCCCGCGCGTCGTGCGCAAGGTCGCCGTCGAGCGCGGCGCCGACGTCGTCACCGCGACGCGCGCGGCGCTGCCGGTCGAACAGGACTGGCTGTGCTGCTCGTCGCAGGACGTCTGGTCGATCGACGGCGTCGGCCCCGATCCGCGCCTCGACCGCTACTGGAGCTGGCGCCTCGGCGAAGCGCCCGGGCCCAACCTGCCGGCGCGCCATCGGCTGCACGGCGGCGAGACCATCGTCTGGAACTACGGAGGAGGAACCTTGCCGAACGCAGGCAGCGTGCGCGTCGTGTCGTTGTTGCCGGCCGCCACCGAGATCGCCATCGCCGTCGGCGGCGAAGCGAGCCTGGTGGCGCTGTCGCATCTGTGCCGCCAGCCGGACGGCAAGAGCCTGCCGCGCGTGATGCGCACCAGCATCGACAGCGACACCTGGTCGATGGGCCGCATCGACGAGGAACTGCGCAAGGCGGTCGGCGCCGGCACGCCGCTCTACGAACTCGACGAGGCGTCGATCAAGGCACTGCGACCGACGCACGTGCTGAGCCAGGGGCTGTGCCCGGTGTGCGCGGTGACGCCGGAGCAGGTGGGCACGACGCTCGGCAAGGACGCCGAACGCTGCGCGCAGCTGGTCGTGCTGTCGCCGCGTTCGCTCGCCGACATCGCCAACGACATCCGCACCGTCGGCGCCACCGTCGGTCGCGAGCACGCCGGCAAGGTCGCGGCGCGCGCGTTCGAACGCCGGCTCGAGGCCGTGCGCGCGCAGGCGCCGTTGCCACAGCGCCCGCGTGTCGCCGTGCTGGAGTGGTTCGATCCGCTGTGGGCCTCGGGCGAGTGGATCGCCGAGATGGTCGAACTCGCGGGCGGCGAACCGGTGCTGGTCGGCAAGGCAGAGCCGTCGCGGCGCCTCGACTGGGCCGAGCTCGCGGCGAAAGCGCCCGACGTCGTCGTGCTGGCGGGCTGCTCGATGTCGATCGAACGCGCCGCGCGCGAAGTGCCGGCGCTGCTCGCGCACGACGAATGGCAGAAGCTGCCCGCGGTGCAGAAGCAGCGCGTGTTCCTGATGGATGGCGAACACCACTTCTCGACGCCGGGCCCCGGCGTGGCCGCCGGCGCCGAAGCCCTGGCCCGCCTGCTGCGCGCGCTGGCGAACGGCACCGCTGTGGCCGCGAACGAGCCCTGGCGCCAGGTGGTGCCGCGATGACGCGCACACACAACCCGCCGGCGACCGCGGCGGTGCAGCCGTGAAGGTCGAAGCCCTGGCGCGCCTGCTGCTGGCGCGCGGCCGCTGCAAGGCCTTCGTGACGACTCGCGAGTTCTGCCTGTGCGGCATGTTGAGCAACCTGCGCGCTGCGGGCGGTTCGCATCTCGTCGACGTCGGCGCCTCGGTGCGCGTGCTGCGCAGCGGCGAACTGCTGGCCGAACCGCTGCGCTCGGGGTCGTTGCAGATCGACGCCGACACGCTGCTGACGCGCCGCCTGCAGACACACCGCCGGCACGTGCACGAGCGCGTCGTGCCGGACGAGTACTGGCGGCGCGCGGCCGCGCTCTGATCACTTCGCCAGCTTCGTCATCACCTGGTCGAGCTGCTCGGTCAGCGCGCCCCATTCGAAGCGCTCGACGAACGCCCGGTCGACCGGCGCCCGCGCGATCGTGTCGTAGCCGTCGTGGAGCCGCACGATGCCGTCGGCGATCGCCTCGGCGCTGCTCGGATCGCAGGCGATGCCGCGCCCGTAGCGGGCGATGAAGTCGGCCCCGTCGCCGCCCGGCACGCACGCCAGCACCGGCTTGCCGATCGCCATGTACTCGTACGACTTCGCGCGCACGGTGCGCAGCCGATGCCCGGCCGGAGCGCCTTGCTGCAGCAGCAGCGCCGCGTGCGCCTTGCCGACCTCGGCCATCGCCAGCTTGTTGGCGAGCATACCGGTCCACTCGAACTGCTCGGCCATGCCGCGATCGCGCACGGCGGCGAACTCGTTGTCGGTGCGCGCCGACACCACGCGCAGCCGCAGCTTCGCGAACAGTTCGGGCCGCCGCTGCCGCACGAGTTCGAGGGCCTGCAGCAGGTAGTGCGTGCCGCGCGCCGCGACGTCGGTCGTGAACGGGCGGTAGCGCAGCGGATTGCGCCGGCGCTCGGCGGCGCCGGTGACTTCGATCGCGCCGAGGTGCAGCAGCACGAACGGCCCGCCGTCGCGCGCAGGCGGCGCCTGCTCGGCTGGCAGGTTGTCGCGGTCGTAGCCGTAGGTGACGACCGTCATGCGCTCGCGCACGCGCGGCTCGAACGCGGCGATCGCAGCGCCGGCGTCGGGCGTGTTCGCGAGCACGGCGTCGGCGTGGCGGAGCACCGCGCGGAACGCACCCTGCTGGCGCCAGTAGTGCAGCACGCTGCTGTAGGCGGTGACTTCGTCGAGCGTCCACGGGTCGGCGAGGTCGGCGACCCAGCGCACGCCGAGTTCGCGCTGCAGGCGCAGGCCGACCAGCGCCGCCGCGTACGGCTGCATGCCGACGTAGAGCACGGTGCCCGGCCGCCGCTGCAGGATCGTGCGCGCCGCGTCGGTCGCCGCGTCGACCCAGTGGCGCATCATCTCGCCCTCGAGCCGCCACGGGTCGCGCAGCATCGCCACGAACTCGCGCCGGCGCGAATGCACCTTCGGCCGCTTCTCCGGCGGCAGCCCGACGTGCGTGACCTTCGCCCACGGCAGCGACTCGTAGCCCTTCGCCGTCGACGCCGGATCGACCGGCGACGCATACAGCGACGGATTGGCCGCGAGCACCTCGACGTCCCAGCCGCGCGCCTGCAGTCGCTTGCCGAACTGCAGCGAACGCATGCCACTCGACCGCGCGAACGGCGGGAAGTAGTAGCACAGCACCAGCACCGACTTGTTCGCCATCGTGCTCACGCCTTCTTCGGCTG
>CANGSN010000049.1 GCA_947455805.1 Planctomycetota bacterium | reverse complement strand
CCATCGACCGCGGCACCACGTGGCTCGTGCGCACGCAGGACGCGCAAGGCGCCTGGCGGAACGCCGGCGGCTACGGCAGCTCGCCGGTGGCGATGACGAGCCTCGCCGGCATGGCGCTGCTGGCCGGCGGTTCGACGCCGACGCGCGGCCACGAATGGCGCACGCTGCGCACCACCGTCGACTGGCTGCTGCTGCAGCAGGATCGAGAGATTGGCCTGTTCGCGGTGCGCGGCGAAGACGGCCAGCCGATGTTCGGCCACGGCTTCGCGACCCAGTTCCTCGCCTTGGTGCACGGCATGGAGGAGGACATCCCGCAGCAGCAGCGCCTGCAGAAGGCACTGCAGCGCGCGGTGCGCCTGATCGAGGCGAGCCAGTCGCCGGCCGGCGGCTGGTACTACACGCCCGACGCCAACGACGACGAAGGCAGCGTCACCGTGACGCAGTTGCAGGCGCTGCGCGCGTGCCGCCAGGTCGGCATCGTCGTCGATCCCCGCACCGTGCAGCGCGCGGTCGACTACCTGCGCCGCTGCCAGAACGCCGACGGCGGCGTGCGCTACCGCTTGTCGGTGCCCGGCGAGAGCCGGCCGGCGATCACCGCCGCCAGCATCGCCTCGCTGTTCGCGGCCGGCGTCTACGACGACCAGCCGTTCGTCGACCGCGCGTTCGGCTACTGCCGGAAGCACCTGCAAGTGCGCGTCGACACCACCAACCACCACTTCTACGCGCACCTCTACTGGAGCGAGGCGCTGTCGCAGTGCTCTGGGCGCGACTTCGACGACTACTGGCGCGCGATGAGCGCGTGGCTGCTCGAGCGGCAGTCGCGCGACGGCAGCTGGGACGGCGACGGCGTGGGGCCGGTCTACGGCACCGCGATCGCGCTGCGCATCCTGCAACTCCCGCTCGACCTCGTGCCTCGCTGACCGGCCCCGTGACCATGCGCCGCCCCACGCTCGCCCACTTCGCCCTCACCTGCATGCTCGCTTGCGCTGCGGCTCCGGTCGCGGCGCAGGAGACCGTCTACCCGCCGGGCGTCGACAAGGAGACGCACGACGCGATCCAGCGCGGGCTCGACTGGCTGAAGAACAACCAGGCGAACGACGGCAGCTGGCGCAACGCCGGCGGCTACGGCAGCTACCCCGCGGCGATGAGCGGGCTCGCCGGCATGGCGTTCATCGCCAGCGGTTCGACGCCGACGCGCGGCAAGTACTGGCAGCAGGTGCGCGACGTGACGGTGTTCCTGCTGCGCCACGCCGATCCCGGCAGCGGCGTCATCTCGGTGCCCGCCGAGGAAGGGCGCAGCATGTACGGCCACGGCTTCGCGACGCTGTTCCTGGCGTCGGTCTACGGCATGGAGGAGGACTCCGTGCAGCAGCAGAAGCTCAAGCGTGCGCTCGACAAGGCGGTGTCGCTGATCGCCGGGGCGCAGTCGGGTGCTGGCGGCTGGCTCTACACGCCCGACTCGGGCGGCGACGAAGGCAGCGTCACGGTGACGCAGATCCAGGCGCTGCGCGCGTGCCGCATGGCCGGCGTGGTCGTCGACAAGAAGGTGATCGACAAGGCCGTCGACTACATCAAGCGCTGCCAGAACGAGGACGGCAGCATCCGCTACAGCCTCGGCAGCGGCGGCGACGGGCGCCCGGCGATCACCGCCGCCGGCGTCGCGGTGCTCTACAACGCCGGCGTCTACGACGACCAGCCGTTCGTCGACAAGGCGGTGCAGTACTGCAAGAAGCAGATCCAGGTCACCGTCGACAACACCGGCCACCACTACTACACGCACCTCTACTGGTCGCAGGCTCTCTACCAGCGCGGCGGCCAGGACTGGACCGAGTACTACAAGAAGAAGTCGCAGTGGCTGCTGCGCCAGCAGAAGAAGGACGGCAGCTGGGAAGGCGACGGCGTCGGCACGGTGTACGGCACCGCGATCGCACTGCTGATCCTGCAGCTGCCGTACTCCAACGCCCCGATCCTCCAGCGCTGACGCGATGCTCGCCTTCGCCTTCCTCAATCCGCTGCTGCTGTGGGCGGTGCCGCTGTGCGCGGTGCCGATCGTCATCCACCTGCTGAACCGCCGGCGCTTCCAGAAGGTGCCGTGGGCGGCGATGGAGTTCCTGCTGGCGGCGATGAAGCGCAACCGCAAGCGGCTGCGCATGGAGCAGTGGCTGGTGCTGCTGCTGCGCACGCTGGCGGTGCTGCTGCTGGTGTTCCTGGTCAGTCGTCCGCAGCTCGGCGGCGGCACGTTCCTGTCGGCGCGCACGCACCACGTGGTCGTGCTCGACGACAGTGCGTCGATGACGCAGCGCGCCGGCAGTGCGGCGCTGTTCGAACGGGCCCAGGACCGCGTGCGTGCTTTGGCCGACGACCTCGGCGAACAACGCGGCGGCGACCTGCTGTCGATCGTGCGCACGAGCCGCGCCGGGCAACCCGACCTGTGGGCGCAGCGCGTCGGGCCGGAGCTCGGCCGCCGCACCGGCGCCTTGCTGAAGGAACTCGCGGTCGGCGACCAGGCGTGCGATCTCGGCGCCGTGCTGGTGGCGACGCAGAAGCGCGCCGCCGAGGTCAAGGAAGCGGGGCGCACGCACTACTACGTCGTCGGCGACCTGCGCGCGCACGACTGGGCGACGCCCGACGACAAGCCGCGGCCGCTGCTGCTGCAGGCGCTGTCGGCGTTGCGCGCCGACACCGACCAGGTGTCGGTGATCGCGACCGCCGGGCCGCCGGCGAACCTCGCCGTCGTCGACGTGCGCCTGCTCGGCCGCCTCGCCGTCGTCGGCGTGTCGACCGCGCTCGCCGTCGACGTGCAGAACTTCGGCCTCGATCCCGCACCCGCTGGCTCGCTCGCCGTCGAGGTCGACGGCCAGAGCCGCGTCGTGCTGCCGGTGCCGCCGCTGTCGCCGGGCGAGAAGGTCGCGATCCCGATCGCACACACGTTCCACCAGGCCGGCGCGCACCGCATCGACGCCCAGATCGAGGCCAGCGAAGCGTTCCCGCTCGACGACCGCCGCACGCTGGCGCTCGACGTCGCCGACAAGAGCCGCGTGCTGCTGATCGACGGCCAGCCGGACGAGGACCTCGGCGAGACGTTCTTCCTGCAGGCGGCGTTCGAGCCGGCGGAGAGCGGCGTCGAGGTCACCGTCGCCACCGACACCGCGAGCGACGAACTCGACCTCGCGACGTTCGACGTGGTGTGGATGTGCAACGTGCAGTCGCCGACCGCTTCGTTGTGCCAGCGGCTCGAAGCGTTCGTCGCCGGCGGCGGCGGGCTGGTCGTCACCGCTGGCGCGCTGGTCGACGCGGCGCGCTACGACGAGCTGCTGTGGCGCTCGGGCCAGGGCCTTCTGCCGATGCCGTACGGCGAGATCGCCGGCGATCCCGACAAGCTCGAGGTGGCGACGCTGGTGAAGCCCGACCATCCGGTGTGCAGCGGCGTCGCCGAGATCGTCGAGCTGCTGCTGGCGAACGTCGTCATGGTGAAGCGCTGGCTGGCGCTCGGCGACGACCCGACCGGCCGCACGCAGATCGTCGCGCGCATCCGCGACGCCGAAGGGCCGCCGCTGCTGGTCACGCGCACCTACGCGCCGCCGGTGCCGTCCCCGGCCTCGGCGAACGGCGCCGCAGCGAACGCGAACGCCGCCATCGTGCAGCCGGGCGGCGAGGTCGCGCAGTTCGCGATCACCGCCGACACGTTCTGGTGCAACCTGCCGAGCACCGACCTGTTCCTGGTGCTCGCCAACCAGCTGCACCGCACCAGCGCGCGGCGCCGCGACACCAGCGGCAACAACCTGCTGCCCGACGGCACGCTGCACCTGACGCTCGACGCCGGCAGCTACCGGCCCGATGCGACGGTGCGCTCGCTCGGCGGCGACGACGAACGCACGTTCACTGCGAGCGAAGCGCCGGTCGTGCCGCCGCCGGCAAGCCAGGCGAACATGCCGACGCCGCCGACCGACGCGCAGCCCAAGCCCCCGGCCCCGCCGTCGCTGACCGTGCCGATGCACGAGCTGCGGCGCCTCGGCGCCTACGAGCTCGAGCTGTCGCGCCACGACGGCGCCGTCGAGAAGCGGCTGTTCGCGCGCAACGCGCCGATCGCCGAGAGCGACCTGCGTCCGTTCGGCGAGCCGGCGTTCGCGCGCCTGTATCCGAGCGAGCTGCACCGCCGCGTCACCTTCGTGCGCGAGCAGGGCGGGCTCGGCGAAGGCACCGGCGAAGGCGAGATGTGGCATCTGCTGGCGGCCTTGCTGCTCGCCGGCCTCGTTGCCGAGTCCCTGTTGGCCTGGAGGTTCGGTCGTCGCTGACCGGGAAGCGCCATGGAAGAGCTGTTGCGATGGTGGGCGCGCTGGCGCGGCATCGAACCCGAACCGGGTGCGGAGCTGCAGTTCGAGTTCGCCAACTTCCCGAGCGGTGGTCTCGGCATGCTGGTGCTGATGGCGTGCGCGCTCGCCGTGCTCGGCGTCGCGTTCGTCTACCGCCGCGACGGCCACGCGCTGACGCGCGGCCAGCGCATCGTGCTCGGCAGCCTGCGTGCGATCGCCGTGCTGGCGGTCATCGCGCTGCTGCTCGAACCGAACCTCGTCACCGTGAAGCGCGAGGTGCGGCCCGGCCACACGATCCTGCTGGTCGACACGTCGCAATCGATGACGCACGTCGATGCGTGGCGGCGCGACGAAGTGCAGGCCGCGGCGTCGGCGTGGCGTTCGCTCGGCGTCGCCGATCCGGCCACCGCCACGCGCCTCGAGCTGGTGAAGGCGCTGCTCGGGCACGGCGACGGCGAGCTGGTGAAGAAGCTCGCGGCGAAGAACCACGTGCAGCTCTACGGCTTCGCCGGCAGCATCGACCAGCTGCCGCTGCTGCCGGAGCCGCAAAAGCTCGGGCCCGACGGCAAGCCGCTGCCCGCCGATGCGCCGGCCGATCCGCTGGCACCGCCGCCGTTGCCGCGGCTCGACCTCGCGCGCCTGCACGCCGACGGCCGTTCGTCGAACCTCGGCGGCGCCCTGCGCGCCGCCCTCGACAAGAGCCGCAACGCCGAGATCGCCGCGGTCGTGTTCGTCACCGACGGCCGCCGCAACGCCGGCCCGCAGGCCGCCGAGATCGTGCGCCTGCTGAACCAGCGCAAGGTGCCGCACACGTTCGTGCTCGGCGTCGGCGACCCGTCGGAGACGCAGACCGTGCAGCTGGCGCGCTTCGAGGCGCCGGCGAAGACGTTCCAGAAGGACCCGTTCGAGCTGAAGGCGACGATCGCGCAGCAGGGCTACGAGGCGACGACCGTGACCGTGCGGCTCGTGCGCGTCGACGACAAGGGCCAGGAACAGGTCGTGCGCAGCCAGCAGGTGCAGATCGGCGGCGAACGCGCCGAGACGCTGGTCGAGTGGAAGGACGTCACCAGCGACGTGCCCGGCCGCTTCGTGTTCCGCGCCGAGGTGCAGCCGCCGACCGGCGAGGCGATCGTCGCCGAGCGCCACGCCAGGTCGGCGCCGGTCGAGGTGCTCGCCGAGAAGCTGCGCGTGCTGCTGCTCGCCGGCGGCTCGAGCTTCGAGTTCCAGTTCCTGCGCATGGCGCTGATCCGCGACAAGACGATCGACGTCACCTGCTGGCAGCAGAGCGCGGACCCGAAGTTCCCGCAGGACGGCGACGAAGGCGTGCGCATCGACCGCCTGCCCGAGGAGCGCACCGAGTTCGAACCGTACGACTGCGTCGTCCTGATCGATCCGGACGGCAGCAAGCTGACGCCGAAGTTCTGCCAGAACCTGCAGCAGCACGTCGTCGAGGGCGGCTGCGGCCTGTGGTGGGTCGCCGGCGAGAAGTTCTCGCTCGACGCGATGCGGCCGACGGCGGCGTCGTTCCCGCTGGCCGAGCTGCTGCCGATCGTGCCCGACATCGAGAAGGCCGAGCGCGAGATCATCGGCTACGGCAAGGTGTTCAAGTTCCCGTGGCGCTACCTGCTGACGCCCGAGGGCGAAGACGGCCTCGGCGCCAAGATCAGCCGCATCGTCGACGGCCGCGACCAGTCGAAGGTGCTGTGGAGCGCGCTCCCTGGCTTCCACTTCTGGTTCCCGGTGCTGCGCAGCAAGCCGGCGGCGACGGTGATCGCCGAGCATCCGAGCCCCGAGTTCAAGCGCGGCGGCCGCGGCATGCCGGTGCTGGCGATGCAGAACGTCGGGGCCGGGCGCGTGCTGTTCTGCGGCACCGACGAGACCTACCGCTGGCGCGCGATCCACGAGCAGCCGTGGAACCGCTTCTGGGTGAACGGCATCCGCTACCTGTTCGAAGGCCGCCTGCAGGCCGGCAACGTGCGGCTGCGCCTGCTGGCCAGCGACGAGAAGCTCGACCTCGGCGACGCCATCGAGCTGGTCGCCGAAGCGAAGGACGAAGCGCTGCAGCCGTGGATCCAGCCGACGTTCCCGGTGCTGCTCGAGCACGACGGCGGCGCCACCGAGACGCTGCAGCTGCAGCCGGTCGCCGAAGCGCCGGGCAGCTACGCGCTGCGCCATCGCCCGACGGCACTCGGCAACTACCGCCTGCGGCCGCAGGACAAGTTCGGCAAGAACGTCGAGATCGGGTTCCAGGTGGTCGCGGCGACGATCGAACGGCAAGGGCCGATGGACCGCGCCGAGCTGGCGACGCTGGCGTCGGCGACCGGCGGCGAACTGATGGCGACGCCGCAGGCGCTGCTGCAGGCCCTCGAGCGCATCCCGTCGCGCACCGCGACGGACACGTTCCGCACGCCGCACGCGGTGTGGGACGGTTGGCCCACGGTGGTGTTCGTGCTGTGTGTCCTGTCCCTGGAGTGGCTGCTGCGCAAGCGGTTCAACCTGCTATGACCACGACGCACCCCGTGCTCGACACGCCGCCCGCCGAGGCGGTGCCGCCGGCGCTGGCCGAACTGGCGCAGATCCGCCGGCGCGCGCGCAGCGGCATCTGGATCGAGACGCTCGGCACGCTGGCGCTGCTGCTGGTCGCCTACGCGCTGCCGAGCTTCCTGACCGACCGCTCGCTGCGGCTCGAGTGGGTCTACCGCGCGCTGCTGCTCGCCAGCTTCGCCGTCGTCGTCGGGCGTCTCGTGCACAAGCATCTCGTGCAGCCGCTGCGCGTGCCGCTCGGCGACGAGGAGATGGCGCTCGCGGTCGAACGCAGCTCGCCCGAGGTCAAGCAGGCGCTGATCAGCTCGCTGCAGTTCGCGCGCGACCTGCAGGGCGACGCGCGCAGCGGCCGTTCGCCGGACTCGCCGGCGCTGAAGGCCGCGGTCGTCGCCGACGTCGCGCAGCGCATCGCCAGCATCCCGTTCGCGCGCGCGATCGACGCCGGCCGCGTGCGTCGCTTCACGCTCGGCATCGCGGGTGCGGTCGTGTTCTTCGGCGGCTGGGCCGCGATCGACGCCGGCTCGCTCGGCCTGTGGGCCGCGCGCAACCTGGCGCTCGCCAACGTCGACTGGCCGCGCTACACGCGCCTGTCGCTCGCCGACGGCAGCAACGAGGTGCGCCTGCCGCAGGGCGACGCACTGACCGTGCGCGTCGCCGTCGACGGCGAACTGCCGGACCAGGCGTTCGTCGACTACACGTTCGGCGACGAGAACGGCACCGAGCCGATGAGCCGCACCGGCGACCGCGAGTTCACCTGGACGATCGAAGCGGTGCGCAGCGACGCGCAGCTGTCGATCACCGCCGGCGACTCGCTGCCGCTGGCGCTGAAGGTCACGATCGTCGAGCGCCCGCGCGTCGACAGCCTCGTCGTCACGGTGACGTTCCCCGACTACATGGAACGCGAGCCGATGGAGGTGCCGAACAGCGACGGCGAGCTGCGCCTGCCGAAGGGTGCGAAGCTGTCGCTGCGCGGCCAGAGCCAGAAGGCGCTGACGGAGGCGTTCGTGCTGTTCGCCAACGACCAGAAGCAGGCGCTCGCGGTCGCGGCGGATCGCAAGTCGTTCGCCGGCGAGTACGCGCCGACCGCGTCCGGCCTGCTGGTCGTCGACGTCGTCGACGCCGACAACCTCGGCGCCGGCACACCGCCGAAGCTGCTGCTGCGCGTCGGCGAGGACAAGCCGCCGACGATCGAGTTCCGCCTGCGCGGCATCGGCACCAGCATCACCGCCGACGCGGTGCTGCCCGGCGAGCTGAAGGCGAAGGACGACTTCGGCCTGCGCAAGCTCGGCGCCGAGTGGCGCGTGGTCGACGACAAGCCGCTCGAGAAGGGCCAGGCGCCGCCGCCGGAGGTGCCGTTCGCGGCCGCCGAGGCGCTGTTCGCCGCGGCCCTCGAACCGAACGCGCTGCGCCACGAGTCGCTGGCCAGCGTCGACCTGCGGCAGTGGAACAAGTCGCGCGCCGAGAACGATCCGAAGAACCCGATCCGCCCCGGCATGCTGCTGTCGTTGCGCTGGCTCGCGGTCGACAACTTCGGCCCTGGCGAGCCGCACACCGGCTACGGCGAGACGATGGCGTTCCGCGTCGTCACCAGCGCGCAGCTGACCGAAGAGCTGCGGCGGCGCCAGGTCGAGCAGAAGACCGAGCTGGCGGCGCTGCTCGAGGAGCTGCAGCAGGCGACGTTCGAGCTGAAGGAGACGGTCAATCCGGCCAACGCCGGCGACAAGCGCAAGCTGGTCGAGGCGCGGCTGAAGGCCCTGGTCCGCAAGCAGCAGACGCTCGGTCGCCGCGTCGCCTTCATCGGCGAGAGCTACCAGCGCATCCTCTGGGAGTACGAGAACAACCGGCTGATCGAGGCCAACCAGGTCCGGAACATCGAGACCAGGATCCCGCAGCCGCTGCTGGCGATCGGCAAGGAGTCCTTCCCGGCCGCCGCCCGCGCCACCGACGATTTCGTCGCTGCGACCGACGAAGCCGTGCGCGCTCGCGCGGTCGCCACCTGCCAGGACATCGAGCGCCGCATCATCGCCATCCTGGCGGAGATGAAGCAGGCCGAGAGCCTCGCCGGCCTGATCGAGGACCTGAAGGGCGTGAACCGCCTCGTCGACGACGCCAAGCGCGACGCGAAGTCGCGCGCGGAAGGTCGCGAACAGGACATCTTCCAGCCGAAGAAGCCGGACAAGAATCCGTCCAACCCCGCCGATTCCCCCGACAAGCCACGCTGACGGTAGAACTCACCACCCGCATCCGCCCTGGGAACGGGGCTCTCTCCGCGAGGAACCCATGATCGCACGTTTCATCGTCATCGCCGCGCTGCTGTTGTTCGCGGTGACCACGGCACCGCTCGCGTCGCTGACCGCCCAGACGCCGAGTGCCGCGGCGCACAAGCAGGACCAGGCCCGGGCCAAGTTCAAGGAACTGACCGAGCGCATGGCGAAGCTGATGCCCGAGCTGCAGAAGACCGAGCCGGAGAGCAGCTCGCTGCTGAAGGCGGGCCTGACGTTCGCGCAGGAGAAGAAGCTGCAGCAGCGCCTCGACCACGGTGGCGACCTGCTGCGCCAGGAGCGCTGGGACGAGTCGCTGGTCGTGCTGACCGACCTGCAGTCGGACCTGAACAAGCTGCTCGAGCTGCTGCAGAACCGCAACGCCGACCTGCGCAAGCTGCTCGAGGAGATCGCCCGGCTCGAAGCGTTCAAGAACCGCGTCGAGACGCTCGCCAAGGAGCAGCAGGACGAGAAGGACGCGTCGGCGCTGACCGAAGCGCTGCAGAAGCACCTCGCCGACCTCGAGCAGAAGAAGGCGCAAGCGCAGGCGCTGCTGGCGGAGCAGCAGAAGCTGCGCGAGCAGACCAACCAGCTCGGCGTGCAGGCCGCGGCCGAAGCGACGAAGCCGCTCGCCGACAAGGAAGAGCAGCTGCAGAAGGAGACCGACAAGCTGGCGAAGGACCTCGAGCAGACCGAGAAGACCGACGCCGAGCTGAAGAAGGACGCGGCGAAGGCCGCCGAGAAGGCTGCCGAGGCGGCGAAGAACGCCGAGCCGAAGGCGGGCGAACCGAAGGCTGGAGAACCCAAGGCCGGTGAACCCAAGGCTGGCGAACCGAAGGCCGGCGAGCCGAAGGCTGGTGAACCGAAGGCTGGTGAACCGAAGGCTGGTGAACCGAAGGCTGGCGAGCCCAAGGCCGGTGAACCCAAGGCCGGTGAGCCGAAGGAAGGCGGCAAGTGCAACTGCAGCGGCAGCGCCAGCAAGGCGGCGCAGTCGATGGCAGAGGCGCAGAAGCAGCTCGGCGACAAGAAGCCCGAGTCGTCGCTGAAGGACCAGGACCACGCGATCGAGAACCTGAAGAAGACCGTGCAGGAGCTCGAGCAGATGACCGAGGAGGCCCGCCGCGAGCTGATGAAGCTGCCGATGGAGCAGCAAGCGAAGCAGCAGGAGAAGACGCAGCACGCGACCGACACCCTGGCCAAGGACATGGAGAAGTCCGAGGAGCAGGAGGAAGGCGACGAGCAGAAGCAGACGCCCGGCAAGAAGCGCGTGCAGCAGGCCGTGCCGAAGCAGCGCGCCGCCGCCGGCCAGCTGAAGGAGTACAAGCCGGCGAAGCAGAAGCAGCAGGACGCCAAGGAAGACCTCGAAGCCGCCAAGAAGGAGCTCGAGGACGCGTTGGCGCAGCTGCGCCAGCAGCTGGTCGACGAGGTGCTGCGTGCACTCGAGGAACGCTTCACGGCGATGCTCGCCGTGCAGCGCGAACTGTCGGCGCAGACCAAGACGCTGCACGGCACGCGCGGCAACGTGATCACCGCCAACGGCGAGCTGCCGACGGCGTTGGTCGCCAAGATCCAGGGCCTCGCCGACGGCGAGAGCGGCCTCGAGGTCGAAGCCGGCGACGCGCTGAAGCTGCTCGAGGAGGACGCGACGACCGCCGTGTTCCCGCCGATGGTCGAGGAGCTGCGCGATCAGCTCGGCGCCGTCCAGAAGCGTCTCGTCGGGCGTGACACCGACAGCGGCACGCAGGAAGCCCAGCGCGAGGTCGAGGAGCTGCTGACGATGCTGATCAACGCCCTGCGCAAGGTCATCGAGCAGCGCGAAGGCGGGGAGTGCAAGGGCCAGTGCAACGGCAAGCCGCCGCTGGTGCCGTTCTCGGCCGAGCTGAAGATGCTGCGCTACCTGCAGGAGCGCGTGAACAAGACCACGAAGGAGTTCGACGCCCGCGCGCCGGAGGCGAAGAACACCGCCGAGTCGGACGCGATGGCGAAGAAGCAGGCGCGCGTGCAGGAGCTGATGCGCCGCCTCGCCGAGAAGATGGCGAAGGAAGAGGCGGGAGACGGCCAATGAATGCCGTGTTGCTGCTGACGCTGGCGCTCGGCTTCGGTGCCGCGGCGGTCGCGCAGGCGCCGCAGGATCCGGTGCCGCAGCCGCAGGCGGAGACGCCTCCGGCGCAGAACCCGTTCCAGCCGTTCGACCGCGCGCGCTTCGAGGCGGCGGCGAAGGAACTCGGCGCCACGCCCGAGCAGCTGCAGGCGTTCGGCCAGAAGATCGCCGAGGTCGGTGTCGCCCGCGCCGCCGACGAACTCGTGCGCGCGGTCGTGCCCGCCTACGACGCGGCGGTGAAGCTCTACGAGGCCACCGACGTCACCGCGCCGATCGGGCTGACCAAGGTGCTGCAGGACGCGAAGTCGCCGCTGCTGCGGGCACACGTGCGCTACCACCTGGCGCGCCTGTTCCTCGACAGCGACTCGCCGGAGTTCGCGGTCCAGGTGCTGAACGACTACCTCGACCACGACCTGAACGTGTCGCCGCTCGACGGCGAGGTCGCGTTCTTCTACGCGCAGGCGCTCGCCGAGATGCCGATGCCGGAACAGGCGATCGCCTGGTACGCGAGCTTCCTGAAGTTCTTCCCCGAGGCGAGCGAGCGCTTCCGCAGTGCTGCGCACCAGCGCATCGGCGAGATCCAGCGGCAGATCGACAGCAAGCTGCACCAGCTCGCCGACGGCATGAAGAAGACGTCGCGCGACCTGCGCCGGCAGAAGACCGACAAGCCGGTGCAGATGGACCAGGAGCGCTACCTGACCGAGCTCGACCAGCTGATCGAGGAGCAGCAGAAGAAGGAGAGCCAGTCGAGCGGCCCGCCGTCGGGCAACGGCCAGTCGTCGAACCCGGCCGCCAACAGCGCGCTGGTCGAAGGCGACGGCTCGGTCGGCAACCTGAACAAGCGCCCGTCGCTGGCCGATCGCTGGGGTCCGATGCGCGACGCCGATCGCGCCAAGATCGAGGCGCAGGTGCAGAAGGGCATGTCGCCGGAGTACCAGAAGATGCTCGAGGGCTACTTCAAGAAGCTCGGCAAGACGCAGGACAAGAAGTGATGGCGGGGAACGCGTTCGCGACGTGCGTGCGTGCGAGCTGCTGTGCGCTGGCGACGGTGCTCGTCGCCGCGGCGCAGGACGGGGTCGCCGGTAGCGTGACGACGATCGAGGGTCGCACGCTGGTCGGTGCGCTGCGCGTCGCTGCCGACGGCAAGGCCGAAGTCGTCGGCAAGGACGGCACCACCGCCCTGCAGGTCGCCGAGCTCGCGACCTTCGAACGCACCGACGCGGTGCAAGCACGTCTCGAAGTGCCGCACCGCATGTGGCTGCGTTCCGGACTCGAACTGCCGGTGGTGCACTTCGGAGGCGAGCCCGACGCCGACGGCAAGCCGGCGACGCT
>CANGSN010000048.1 GCA_947455805.1 Planctomycetota bacterium | reverse complement strand
CGCCGAGGAACCGCTGCGGCTGACGCGCACCCGCGCCGACGGCGGCATCGGCACCGACCTCGACAGCACGCGCGCCGAACGCCTGCTGGCGTCGTCGCGCGCGCGTCGGCGCGGCGATGGCCGAGCGCTACCCGGGCATCGGAATCACCGGCTTCCTCGGTCTCGAGTCGAACCGCACGTCGAACTGGTTCGACGCGGGCAGCCGCGCCTGGAACGTCGGCCCAGCCGTGCGTCTGCCGCTGTTCAACGCCGGCAGCGTCGCCCAGCGCATCGCCATCCGCGAAGCCGAGCTCGACGAAGCCCTGCACGGTGTGGAGCAGCGCGCGCTGCTGGCGTTCGAGGAGGTCGAGAATGCGATCACCGGCCTGCGCCAGGAACGCCGCCGACGCAGCGAACTCGACGCCGCAGTCGACGCCGCCGAACGCGCGCGCACCCTGGCGGCGCAGCGCTTCGACGCCGGCCTCGACGACTTCCTCGGCGTGCTCGACGCCGAGCAGGCGCGCCTCGATCTCGCCGACCAGCAGGCCGCCGTCGGCATCGAGCTGGTGCGGCAGTTCGTGGCGCTGCACAAGGCGCTCGGCGGCGGTGCGCCGCCTTCGCCCGAGGGGGCAACGACGAAGGCAGCCGACTGAGATCCGCCAGATTTTTCGTCCGAATCGAACCTCCTCAGTCCCCTTGGGGCAGGAGGTATCGATGACGAGTCCGCACGACACCCTGTTCCACCGCGTCATGCAGCACCCGGCGCTGGTCGCCGGCTGGCTGCGAACGCTGCTGCCAACCCGCATCGCGGTGGCGGTCGACTGGTCCACGTTCGCGCCTGCCGGCGAACGCATCCCCGGGCTGCGCCTGCGCAGCCAGCGTGCCGACCTCGTGTTCGCCGTCGACCTGCACGGCGAAGCGGTGCGAGTCATCGCGGTGGTCGAGCACAAGAGCGAGCCCGATCCAGCCTTGCCGGCGCAGATGCTCCGCTACTGCGTGCACGTCCTGCACGCCTGCCGTCGCCGCGGCGCGCCGGAAGCCGCGGTCGTACTGCCGGTCGTCCTGCATCACGGCGGGAAAGCGTGGGCCGTTCCCAAGCTGCCCCTGCACGAACCGACACTGGCGAGGTCCCTGTTGCCATGGCAACCACGCCAACGCCTCATGGTCGACGACCTCGAGCCGCGCCGCGAACAGGACATGCTGACGGCGCCGTTGCCACCGGCGGTGCGCTTGCTGTTCTTGTGCCTGCGCCATGGTCGCGGTGGCAGCGAATCCGAGGTCCTGGCTGCCCTCGATCGTTGGTCCCAGGTCCTGCGCGACGTCGAAGCCGACGACGGACCGCCCCACCCCTACGATCTGCTCGACGCCTTCGGCTGGTATCTTCTCGACACGACCGAGGTCGGTGAAGACGCCCTGCAACGAGCATTCGCCCGTCACTTGCAACACCCGGAGAACAACCCGATGACCACCGGACAGAGGATTCGCGCCGAAAGCCGTTCGCTCGGCCGCGTCGAGGGCCAGGCCCGCCTGCTGCTGAAGCTGCTGCAGCGCCGCTTCGGTCCCCTGAACCAGATCCAGCAGGATCGCATCCGCAACGCGACCGCCGAGGAGCTCGAGCGCTGGACCGACCGTGTGCTCGACGCGGCCACGTTCGACGACGTGGTCGCGTGAGCACGAGGCTCAGCCGCCGAGCAGCATCGACAGCGCGTTGCTGAGCGTCGCGAACTGCAGGAACTGCCCGTTCGGATCGAGCACCAGGTACTGCCCGTAGAGCGTGGCGCCCGTCAGCGCCGGGTCGTTCGGGATCGGCAGCGGCTGCACGCCGGCGCCCGCCCCATCGAGGAACACCGCCGGCAGCGTGATCCACGGCGGCGCCACCAGCACGCGGCAGGTGCCGATCTGGAACAGCGTCGGCGCGGTGCCGGCGACGACGACGCCGACCGACAGCGGCAGACCGTTGGTCACGCGGATGCCGAACGCGGCGTTGCCGAGCTGCGGCTGGCCACCGGTCGCGGCGATCTGCGGCACGAGGTTGTTGGTGCCGCCGCAGCCGACGCCGTAGACCGCAGTGCTGGCGAGGATGCCCTGGATCGTGATGCGCCACGGTTCCTTGCCGGTGATGCCGTCGTCGCACCAGAACCACGTGTCGCCGCCCGCTTCGACGAAGTCGCCGATGTCGACCGCGCCGGAGCCCGCCCACGGGCCGATCTTGCCGACCTGCACGGTGCCGAGCGCAGTGCCGTCGCTGACCCAGATCTGCAGGCCGTCGTTGCCATCGCTGCCGGCGAAGACGACGCCGTTCGTGCTGGTGCGCGCGCGCAGCGTGCTGCCGAGCACACCGCTCGGCGCCCCGGGGTAGATGTCGCGCACCTGTGTGATCGTCAGGCCGTCGCTGACCCACAGCTCGCGGCCGCTGACGCCGTCGTCGGCGGTGAAGAACGCGAGGTTGCCGACGGCGGTCAGGTTCTCGATCGAACCGCCCTGCGTGCCCGGCACGATCTGCGCGACCATCGTCGTGCCCGCGGCGGTGCCGTCGGTGCGGCACAGCTCGGCGCCAGCGCCCGTCACCGTGCCGACGAACAGCACGGTGCCGTTCGCGAGGCGCACCAACTGCTGCGGCATCGAGCTGCCCGCGCCGGCCGCGAGGTTGGCGACCAGCTGCGTGCCGGCGGCCGTGCCGTCGGTGACGAACAGCTCGTAGCCGACGCTCGGCTGGAAGGCGCGGAAGTAGACGACGTTGCCGGCAGCGAGGAACTGGTCCGGATCGCTGCCGCCGGTGCCGGGCACGAGGTCGACGAGACGCTGCGTCCCGGCCGGCGTGCCGTTGCTGACCCACAGCTCACGGCCAGCGGCGGCGTCGGTGGCTGCGAACACCACGAGGTTCGGGCCGCACGCGGTGAAGCCGTTGGCGGACGACGAGGCCAGACCGGGGTAGAGGTCGCCGAGGGCCACCGTGCCCGCCTGCGTGCCGTCGCTGACGTGCGGCTCGAGCCCGGTGCCGGTCTGCCGCGCCACGAACCAAAGCCGTCCGTTGGCGACGGTCAGCTGCCCCGGTTCCGAGCCGTTGCTGCCGGCGAGCACGTCGATCACCGTCGCGTTCGCCTGCGTACCGTCGGTGACGAGTAGTTCGTAGCCGGCGGTCGCCGAGAAGCCGCTGACATAGGCGAGGCCGTTCCAGCCGACCGCTTCGTTGACGTAGTTCGACGTGCTGCCGTAGTCGAGGGCGAACGTGCCCGCACTGGTGCCGTCGCTGCGCCACAGGCGGTTCTGCGTCGACGCGGCCGCGAACACCACACCCGTCGACGTCGGCGTGATCTCGCGCGGCAACGAGTCCGAGGTCGGCGTCGCGAGGTCGGCGACGACGTAGGTGCCCACCACGGTGTTGTCGCTGACGTAGAGCTCGACACCGACGGCCGGCGAGTAGCCACGGTAGAAGACCCGCGAGCCGACGCGCGCGATCGCCGACGGACTCGCACCGGTGACGCCGAGCACGCTGTCGGCGACGACGCGTGTTCCCGCGAGCGTGCCGTCGGTGAACCACAGCTCGTTGCCGCCGGCCTGGGTCGCGGCGCCGAACACGGCGCCGCCGAAGGCTGCGACGAGGTGGTCGGGATTGCCACCGGCGGTGCCGGCGTAGAACTCGAACAGCAGCTGCGTGCCAGCACTGGTGCCGTCGGTGACGTAGAGCTCGTTGCCGGTCGCCGGAGCGAACGCCGTGAACACCGCGCGGTTCGGCGCGATGGCCACGAAGTCGGTCGGCGTCGATCCGGACGAGCCCGGCGCGAGGTCGGCGAGACGGAACGTGCCAGCGAACGTGCCGTCGCTGATCCACGGTTCGCTGCCGAAGCCGGTCTGGTCGTCGCAGGCGAACAGCAGGCGATTGCCGAACGGCCGCGCTTCCTGCAGCGCGATGCCCTGCGAGCCAGGGACCAGTTCCCGCACCAGCTGCGTGCCGGCCACGGTGCCGTCGCTGTAGTGCAGTTCGAAGCCGAGTCCGGCCGAGATCGCGGTGAAGTAGACGCCGTTGCCCGCGGGCGTCAGCGTCTGCGGCGAGCTGCTGGCGGCGCCGGGTGCGAGGTCGCGGACCATCGCGGTACCGGCGATGGTGCCGTCGCTGCGCCAAAGTTCGTTGCCGACGCCCGGCCCAGCGGCGGTGAACCAGAAGGCCGATGCACCGACCGCGAAGTTCGCCGGATTCGAACCGCCGGTGCCGGGCACGATGTCCATCCACAACGCCGTGCCGGCAGGCGTGCCGTCGCTGCGCCACAGCTCGTAGCCGCTGGCCGCGTCGTAGACCGAGAACCAGGCGAAGCCGCCGAAACCGACCAACTCGCTCGGCGAGCCGCTGCTCGCCCCGGCGAGGCCGTCGCGCAGCAGCACGGTGCCCTGCGCGGTGCCGTCGGTGACCCACAGCTCGAAGCCGAGGCCGGGCACGTTGGCGACGAAGAACACGCGGTTGCCGGCGACCGTCAGCCGCTGCGGCGAACTGCTCGCGGCCCCGGGGTTGAGGTCCTTCAGCAGGTAGGTGCCGGCGATGGTGCCATCGCTGCGCCACAGCTCGTTGCCATGGGCTGTGGTCGCGGTGAAGACCGCGATGCCGTTGAGGTCGACGATCTGGTTCGGGCTGCTGTTGCGCTGCGACGACGGCGGTGCGATGTCGGCGACCAGCTGCTGCGCCAGAGCGGGAAGGGAGACGGCCGCCGCGGCGAACGCGGCGATGAGGCGGTGTTTCATGGCGGAACGGACTCCGCCAGCCACAGCGGGATGGGTTCCCGCCGGCGAACAGGGCCCCCCGGGAATCCGGGCGTGCGGTCCACCGCCACCGCGCGGCGGCGAGCCGGATCAGCGCGGCGCGCCCGCCGTCACCAGGCCGTCGACCACCACGCCGACGCAGTGGCTCGTGTACTCGAACGGATCGCCGTCGAAGAGCGCCAGGTCGCCGTCCTTGCCGACCTCGAGGCTGCCGAGGCGCGCGTAGACGCCGAGCAGGCGCGCCGCGTCGAGCGTCAGTGCGCGCAGGGCCGCCGCCGCCGGCAGGCCGTGGCCGACGGCGACGCCGGCCTCGAACAGCACGACGCGCGTCTTCGGCACGTAGCCCTCGTAGCCGCTCTGCAGCGCGAACGGCACGCCGGCGTCGAGCAGCAGCTTCGGCAGCTCCATCGTGCCGTTCGCCAGTTCGCCGCCGGTGCGCGCCATCGCCGGATGCGGGATCACCCAGCACTTCGCCGCCTGCAGCTCGGGCAGCAGCGTGTAGGCCTCGGCGGCGCCGTCGAGCACGACGAGCACGTCGAACTCCTTCGCCACGCGCAGCGCCGCCTGCAGGTCGTTCGCCTTGTGCGCGGTCACCAGCAGCGGCACCTCGCGCGCGATCACCTGCGCCAGCACGTCGAGGCCGAGGTCGACGGCGGTGTCGGGATCCTTCTGGCGGCGCGCGGCATACTCCTTCGCCTTCTGCAGCTGCTCGCGCAGCATCGCCACCGACTTCGGGCGCGTGCCCGGCCCCTTGCTGCCGCGGCCGCCGTCGCCGAGCGTCACCGCCACCATCGCCAGCGGCTTGACCACGTCGCGTTCGACGCTGCGCCCGTGCGTCTTCACCACCATCGTCTGGCCGCTGATCAACGCGTTCGGGCTGTGCCCCGTGTGCACCGTGGTGATGCCGAACCCGCGCAGGTAGGCGACGAGCTCGTCGCGCGCCTGGAACGCGTCGATCGCGCGCAGCTCGGGCTGCATCGCCGACGCCCGGTCGACGTGGTCCTGGTCGTGCGGCACGTTGCGCATGCCGGTCAGACCGACGGTTGCGTGCGCGTCGATCAGCCCCGGTGTCACCACCGCGGCCCGCAACACCTGCACGCCCGCCGGCACGGCGACGTCGGCGGCGCGCCCCACCGCGGCGATCTTGCCGTCGCGCACCAGCACGACGCCGTCGGCGATCGGTTCGCCGGCCATCGTCCACACGGTGCCACCGCGCACGGCGACCGTCGTCGTCGGGACCGCAACCGGCTCTTGCGGCACCACCGCCGCGAGCCACGCCAGAGCGAACGCGATCATTGCTGGCCTCCCTGGAAGCAGCACATCGACATCGACTGCCCGTCGCTGGCGCCGTAGCCGCCGTTGGCGAACACGCGGTCCTTCGGATCGTCGAGGTCGAACACCTTCTTGCCCTCGATCCACGTCTGCTGCACGCGCGTGCGCACCGCGAACGGATCGCCGGTGAGCACGACGAAGTCGGCATCCTTGCCGACCGCCAGCGTGCCGATGCGATCCTGCAGGTCGAGCATGCGCGCGTTGGCGATCGTCAGCGCCGCCAGCGCCTTGTCGCGATCCATGCCCCCTCGCACCGCCAGCGCCCCGCTGCGCAGGAACAAGCGGCTGTCGGTGATGCCGTCGTCGGTGTGGAAGCCGACCAGCACACCGGCGCGATCGAGCACGGCGCCGGTCGTCATCGACAGGTTCACCGCTTCGAGCTTGCCGCCCGGCGCGTCGATGACGATCACCGAGCACGGCACCTTCGCCGCCGCGATCTCGGCGGCGACCAGGCCGCCTTCGCTGACGTGGTGCAGCACGCAGCGGAAGCCGAACTCCTGCTGCAGGCGCAGCACCGTCAGGATGTCGTCGGCGCGGTGCGTGTGGTGGTGCACGACGCGCTTGCCTTCCAGCACCTCGACCAGCGCCTCGAGACCGAGGTTGCGATCCGGCAGCTTGCTCGCATCGCCCGCCGCCGCGGCGATCTTCTTCTGGTGGTCGCGCGCGCGGTGCAGCTGCGCCCGCACCAACGCCGCCGCCTTGCCGCGTGTGCCGGGGAACGGCGCATCGCGCTGCGGGTTGGTGCCGTTCGCCATCTTGATGCCGCCGGCGACACCGCCGTCGGCGTTCTTGATCGTCAGCTCGTCGACGGTGCGCCCGTCGCGCAGCTTCAGGTAGATGGTCTGCCCCGACAGCAGATGGCCCGAACCCGGCATCACGTTCGCCGTCGTGATGCCACCGGCCTGCGCCTTCTGGATGCCCGGATCGCGCGGATCGATCGCATCGAGCGCGCGCACCTCGGGCTGGATCGGCCCGCTGCTGTCGGCGCCGGCGACCGAACCGATGTGCGAGTGGCTGCAGACGAGCCCGGGGATCAGCGTCTTGCCGGTGACGTCGACGGTCACAGCACCCGCGGGAACGGCCACCGCGTCGGCAGCGCCGACGGCGACGATGCGGCCACCTTGCACGACCAGCGTGCCGCGCGCGATCGGCGGTGCTCCGACCGGCTCGATGCGGGCACCGACGAACGCGTGCGGCGTGTCCTGGGCTGTGGCGACGACGCCGAGCAACAGGGCCGCGAGTGCGGCCCGTGACGAGGGACGAGGTTGCATGCGCGTGGCTTATCCGCCCACCGGCGACGCTGGCCAGCGGCAACTCGTATCGCACTCGCAATCGGGCGAACGCTTGCACCGGCGGGACTGTCGAACGACACCGCACTCTGGAGTTCAACCCGACGCGGCGAGGCGACCGATGGGAACGCTTCGTGCCGGCCGCGACGGTCGCGGCGGCGCGCCCAGGAGAAGCCATTCATGCGTCAGCGTTCCCTCGTTCTATCGCTCGCCGTGGCCGCAGTGCTCGCTGCGTGCGGCGGCGGTGATTCTGCCGGCGGCACCGTGCAGGGCCTGCAGGGCCCCGAGCAGGTCGCCATCATCGAGTCGTCGTCCGCTTCGTCGCTGACGCTGCCACGCGGCGTCTCCGCGGTGGCCGGCAGCGACTACGAGACCGACCGGACCCGCTTCTGGGTGCGCGACGACTCGATGCAGGTGCTCGACACGGTCAACATGATCCTGTCGAGCCTCAACCAGACCCGCTACTGGGACCAGACGAACGCGGGTGCCTACCTCGCCTTGGTCGAGGAGGAGGAGACGGGCGGCGGCGAGCGCGGCAACCAGGGCCCTGCCTACAAGCAGTGGACGGTCGAGTCGACGCGCGCCAGCAACTCGGCGCCGCAGATCGTCAAGTTCTGGCTCGACGAGACCGACGCGATGGGCACCAACACGCCGGCGATCATCTACGGCCGCCTGACGGTGACCGAGGAGCCGAGCGACACGGCGCCGCTCGGCAGCTTCAACCTGTTCTTCAAGTGCGTGCCGGCCAACGAGGCGTCGACCAGCACGAACACGCTGTTCGAAGGCTACATGCGCACCGTGCCGCGCAACGACGGCCAGAGCGAGATCGAGTTCTACAACGGCCACGGCGATCCGGACGGCACCATCGCCGCCAACGACTTCGCCAGCCGCGAGCGCGTGCACGTCGTCGCCAACCGCACGGCCGGCACCGGCCGCGCCTACGCCGAGTTCAAGTTCGCGCAGAACCAGGGCGGTGGCACCCAGGTCGACGCCGGTGAGTACCAGCTGCAGTACAACGCCAACTACGTGGCGCTGCGCGACGTGACCAGCGGCAACGCCCTGAAGGTCCTCGATCGGAACGACTTCGACACCCGCGTGTTCCGCTACGGGGTCTACGACGCCACCACCGAGGAACGCGTCGAGCAGCTGTCGGGTTTCCCGGTGCGCGACGCCAACGGCAACAACGGCTGGGCCGGCTTCCACGGCATCTGGTTCCCGGGCAACGTCACGCTGAGCAACGGCCAGACGCTCTACCGCCGCTCGTTCCAGGACAACTCGACGACGCCGTACACCCTGGTGATCGTCGACGGCAAGCTGATGAAGCGCACGCGCAGCAGCATCACCCTCGCCGACGTGCGGAACGAGGACCTCGAGTACTTCAGCCCGAGCGGCGGCGGCGAGCTGAAGGTCCGCTTCACCGGCAGCGACTTCGTCAAGGTCGCCGAACGCCAGAACGGACAGTGGCAGTCCGTGAGCCCGGTCAGCATCGCCAGCTCGTTCACCACCGGCCAGTGGATCAACTGCTGGAACCAGGCGCGCGGCAACGTCGAGTTCGCGTGGCCGGCCTCGCTGTCCGGATCGACGGCGGCCTACGTCATGCAGATGACCCCGGTGACGTCCGACTCGCCCGAGCTGGCCGGTGGCGACCTGACGCTGAACGCCTACTCGCGACTGCTGCGCGCGAACATCACCAGCAACCAGGCGAACTACCAGAACAGCGAGACGCCGTACCTGCCCGACGCGACGTCGGTCAGCTCCGGCAACCAGACCTACGTGTTCGACAGCGACACGCTGCTGCTGACGCTCGGCGGCAACCCGTGCACGCTGACGAACGGCGTCACGGTGACGCAGGGCCCGGGCCAGTTCGGCCTCAGCTGCGGCCCGCTGTTCACCAGCTCGCTGAGCAGCTTCGCCGACATCCAGAACCAGACCGTGACCTACGAGTGGGTCACCGGCGGCAACGAATGGAATCAGCTGCGCGCCCTCAAGGACGGAAACAACGCGATCGTCGACTTCGATCCGCCGCTGCGCCTGACCTACGTGCACAGCGAGAACGGCTCGCCGTTCAACGGCCGCACGTTCTTCCTCGAGTGGGACGGCGCCAACCTCGGCGGCGTGCCGTTCGAGCAGAACCAGCAGGACAACCGCTGGTATCCGCTGCTGAACATCCCGAGCGCCACGACGCTGACGGCCGGCGGCACGAGCTACAAGATCAAGCAGCTCGAGGGCGAGCAGATCATGGTCGAGGTCGGCAGCCCGAGCACCGTCTACACGGCCCAGGGATTCGACATCGACGCGCAGACGATCACCGCGCCGACGCTCGGCAACTGGGAGGACCCGGCGATCGGCACCAAGCCGACGATCACCGCCGCCCCGCTCTACGTCGCCGGCGTGCGCCAGGGCAGCTGAGCCGGAACGCGCGAACGCCCGCCGTCAGCGGGCCAGTTCGCGCAGCAGCCGCGGCGCCGCGTAGACCTTGCGCAGCGCCTCGACGATGCCGAGCGGGTGGACGCAGACGCTGCGCTCCACCCGTTCGCCGTACAGGAACTCGTTGCCTATCGACTCGATGTTGCCGTCGAACAGCAGGCCGACGAGCTCGAGATCGGCGTTGACCACCGGGCTGCCGGAGTTGCCGCCGGTCGAGTCGACCGTGCAGACGAAGTCGACCGGAGCACGCAGGTCGATGCGGTCCTTGGCCAGCAGCCACTCGGACGGCAGGTCGAACGGGTGCACGCCATCGAACTCGGCGGCGCGCGCGAACAGGCCGTGGAAGACCGTGCGCCACGGCGCCAGCGTGCCGTTGTACGGATAGCCGGCGACGCGGCCGTCGCTCCAGCGCAGCGTGAACGTCGCGTCCGGCGACACGTCGTCGCCGTAGACGGCGAACAAGAGCCGTGCGAGCCGTTCGCCGAGGCCGGCCTCGGCCGCGTCGAGGCGCGCCTGCTCCCGCTGGTTGCGCAGCTGCAACGGCCGGATCGTGCGCGCCGCGACCATGGCGGGGTCGGTGCTGGCGTCGATCGCCGCCGTACCGCCGGCGAGCAGCTCCTTGGCGAACGCGTCGTCGCCGAGCTTGCTGTCGCGCAGCAGCTTCGCCGCCGCCGCCTTCGACTCGTCGTCCCCGACCAACGCGCGCAGGTAGGGATCGTCCTTCGGCAGCGCATCGCGGGCGCGTTCGAGGTGGTCGACGAACAGCGCCTCCTGCACCGGGTCGCGCGCGCAGACGGCCGCCAGCGCCAGCTCGCCCTTGGCGGGATCGCCCGCGGCGACGTCGAGCAGGGCGAGTGCACGCAACAGCAGCGGCAGGCCGCCGGCGGTCTGCAGGTGCAGCGCTTCCTCGAGCACCTGCTTCTGCTGCGACACGCGCGCCAGCTCGTCGAAGACCACCATCTCGGCGCTGCGGCCGGCGGCTTCGGCCCGCTTGCGGAACGCATCCTCGGCGGCCCGCTTCTTCGCCTGGAACGCCGGATCGAGCAGCGCGCCGTGCTCGCCGCGGTACAGCTTCTGGCCGTTCTCGAGGCTCAGGATCGACGTGCGCAGCCGCTTCTCGAGCGCCGGATCGCCGGCGGCGAACCGGCGGAGCACGTCGAGGCGATGGTCGATCAACGTGCGCACGCGCGGATAGCGCGCCTCGCGCTGGTACTCGAGCTGCGACTGCGTCAGCAGGCGCTGCGTGCCGCCGGGATTGCCGGTCAGGAACACCAGCTCGCCGTCCTGCGGCCCGTCGCTCCAGGCGAAGTGCGCGTCGCGCGTGTCCGCCGGCTTGCCGTCGACGTAGGCGCGGCAGAACGCGAAGTCGAGCGCGTAGCGCGGGTAGACGAAGTTGTCGGGGTCGCCGCCGAAGTGCGCGATCTGCAGATGCGGCGCCATCACCAGGCGCACGTCGTCGAACACGCGGTACTGGTAGAGCTGCCAGACGCCGCCCTGGAACAGCTTGACCAGCTGCGGCTCGAGCCGAGGCTGCGCCGCACGCGCGTCGGCGAGCAGACGCTGGCGATTCGCCTCGCGCTTCTGCTCGGCGGCCTCGGCGTCCATCGTCGGCAGCACCCCCGCCGACACGTCGGCGGTGACGTCGCGCATCGCCACCAGCTGCTGCACGGTCAGGCCCGGCAGCTTCACCTCCTCGGCGAGTTCGGCGGCGACGAAGCCGTCGCGCACCCAGTCGCGCTCCCCCTGCACCTGCGCCACCGCGTCGCGCGCGCAGTGGTGGTTGGTCAGGATCAGGCCCTGCGGCGACACGAACGACGCCGAGCAGCCGCGGCCGAAGCGCAGCGACGCGAGGCGCATGCGGTTCCACCACGCCTCGTCGGGGCGCACGCCGTACTCGCGTTCGAGGTAGGCGAGCGGCGGCCGTTCGAACGTCCACATCTTGCCCAAGCCCAGTTCGTCCTGCGCCAGCGCCGGGGCGGCGGCGACCAGCAGCACAGCGAAGGCGCGCAGCAGACGCAGCGCGGGCATCACTTGCCCTCCTTGCGCCACTTCGCGATCAACTCGCGTTCGCGCTCGGCGGGCAGCCCGGTGCGGCCGAACGGCTTGTCGCCGCGTTCGGTCTTCGCCCAATGCAGCGTGTCGCGCACGGTGTCGGCGATCGGCCGGAAGCGCAGGCCGGCGGCGATCGCCTTCTTGCAGTCGACGACGCTGCGCCCGTCGCGCGGGATCCACAGCGGCATCTGCATGTAGGGCTGCACCTTCTCGGCGGCGAGGAACTCCTCCGACACCCAGACCAGCTCGACCGGCGTCGACGTCGCGCACTTGCAGGCGCCGAGCACCTCCTGCATCGACGTGCGCCCGGCGAAGCCGGTCGCGTTGTGCACGCCGGTGACGTTCTGCTCGAGGCAGTGCAGCATCCACGCCGCGAGGTCGCGCACGTCGAGGAACTGCACGTGGCCGTCGCGGTCGCCCGGCGCCAGCACCTCGCCGCCGCGGTCGATGCGCACCGGCCACCAGGTGAAGCGATCCGACGTGTCGCCGGGGCCGACGATGAGGCCCGGCCGGATCGTGCAGACGCGCCCCGGCATCGCCGCCGCGGCGGCCGCTTCGCAGCGCGCCTTCAGCGGCCCGTAGAACGACATCGACTGGCGGATCGTGCTGACCTTCGCCACGTCCTCGTCGCCGACCGTCGCCACCTCGGTCGCTTCGTCGATGGTGTCGGGCCGGTCGCCGAACGCGCCGTAGACGGAGATCGTGCTGACGAACTGGTAGTGCACCGCGG
>CANGSN010000047.1 GCA_947455805.1 Planctomycetota bacterium | reverse complement strand
TCGGAGCGGCGGCCGGGCTCGCGATCGCCTTCGCGCTGGGCCTCGGGCTCGTCGTCGCGGCGGTCGGTTACCGCGAAGCGCGGCGGGCCGAGTCGGCCGCACGGGCCGACCAGCAGCGAGCCGAGAGCGCCGCTGCTTCGGCGCGGGCCGAGCGGGATCGGGCCCAGCGCGAGTCCCAGAAGGCCAACCGCGCCCTGGAACTGCTCGACGAGCTCTGGAGCAACATCGACCTGGCGCGGGTGTCCCGAAGCGACTACCCCGTGCACGAACTGCTGCGAGACTTCGAGCGCACCGTGACCCAAGCGGCCAGCGGCGAGCCCGAACTCGAACTGCGGCTCCGCCGTTCCCTCGCGTGGCTGCACCACATGACCGGCAAGCGGGAACTCGCCGACCACCATGCGGAACGAACCATCGAACTGGCGCGTGCGACCGGCGACACCGCGAGCGAGGTGCAGGCCCTGGCACTGCGGGCGATGGTCCACATGGAATCCGACCAGGCGGTCGCCGACCGCGACATCGGCGCGGCGTTGCTGCTGGCGAGTCCCGAGCGTGGTGTCGGTGCAGCCATGTGCGCCATGGTCCTCGAACTGCATGCGCAGAGCTTGCTGCGCGCCGATCGCCATGCGGATGCGTTGGCCGCTGCCGAGGCCGCGCTGCGCCGTCGTCAGGAGGCCGCGGAGCCGCGCGGCGTGGCCCACGCCCTGCTGACCTCGGCGCGAATCCGGATGGGGATCGGCGGCCCCGGCGATCACGACCTCGCCATGTCCTGCGCGCAGGAAGCGCTGACCTTGCTGGCGCCATTCGGCGAGCGCGAACCGGACGCCGTGTGCGGCGTGCTGCTGATGGCGGTGTTGCAGAAACGCCGCGGCGATCTGGATGCCGCCGAGGCGAGTTTCCGCGATGGGTTGGAGCGCCAGCGAGCCCTGTACGGCGACGACCACTGGTCGGTGGCCTCGACGAGCTCCGAGATCGGCTGGCTGTTGGTCGCTCGCGGCCTGCACGACGAAGCGGAAGCGATGTTGCGCGCGGCCCTGCCGGTCCTCCGCCGCGACCTGGGCGAACAGAGCCCACGCGTCTCGGAACTGCTGCTGCGACTCGGCGCCGTCGCGGCGAAACGCGGGGATCTGGCCGCGGCCGAAGACCTGCTGGCCAGCGCCGCCGAGCGCTTCGCGACGTTGCCTGGGCATGCCGGCGAGGGCCAAGTCTCCTGTCTCGGCCACCTGGCGTGCGTCCAGTGGCAGCGGGGCCGACGGGACATCGCTCGCGCGACCCAGCAGCGGGCCGTCGAGCGCGCGAGGCAGTGCCTGCCGGAGACGCACGAAGCCGCTTCCGTCTCGCTCACCAACCTCGCCGGCATGTTGGCCGCGCTGGGCGAACGGGCCGCCGCGGAGGCGCTGTTGGTGGAGGCGCTGGGTCGTGCCGAGCGAAGTGGCCGAGTCGACGAAGCGGCGTTCCAGCGCCGTCGTCTCGAATCCCTGCGCGGCGAGCTGCCGGCCCCGGCCACCGACGGGCGATGACGGCGCACGCCGACGTGCGGGCGTGGGCGTTCGCTTGGCGACGCCAGGGAGAAGCCCCCGCGAGCAGATGCCGCCGCGCCACAAAGTGGCGGATCCGGTCGACGCACCGCCGGAGCACCGAGCGCCCACCACGGAGTCCGTCGGTGACAAGCAGTGGTGGAACGACGACCGGGTGCGCATGATCCACCGGACTCCGTGCTGCCGTGCCCACGGATCCAGCGCCATGCGTCCTAGGCTCCCGACACACCACATCCCGACAGCGTCGCTGGTCGCGACGGCACTGTTCACCCTGTTCGCCGGATGCGGCAACCGCCCGGCGGGCACCAGTGGCGGCGGTGGCGGCGGTGGTGTCGCGACCGTGGTGCCGCGCGACTGGGGCCCGCTGCCGACCTCCTACCGCGGCCCAGGCCCACAGGCATCGTTCGCCTACCGGCCGAATGTGACGATCGACAACCGCGGTCCGGCGCGCAACGCGACGATCCTCGCCTCGATCCCGTTCGTGTGGGGACAGGTGCAAGACCTCTCCAACTGGTCGGCAGAGGGGCTGGAGACCAGCTGGCGGGTGCTGCAGCGCTGGCCCGACCAGAGCGTGCGCGTCGCCCAGGCCCAGTGGACCATGGATCTGCCGGCCGGAAGTCGGGTGACCCAGTCGATCGTCGACGGGAGCGGCAGTTCGGTGGGCGGCACCTTCGTGCCGAATCCGGCCTTCGCCACGGCACTGCCGTGGATCGGAGTGCAGGTCGAGGATCCGTTCGGCATCGTGCACGAGTCGGCGTTCTACGGCTCGACCGAGACCCTGCACGAAACGGCCATGGTGCGAACCCGGCGACAACGCACCTATCCATTCAGTCCATTCAGCGCGGCGCCGGGTGGACTCGGCCGCAACTACCTGACGGCGACGTTCTACGTCACCGAGTTCCGGGACCAACCGGTCGCGATCGTCGACCTGATCGTCGGCAACGACTACCTCGGCAAGGACGCCCCGGCCGGCTCGACCGATCCCAACCTCTACCCACTCGGCGGCGTCGACGTGGACAGCGTGCGCCTGTTCGTCGAAGGCGCGAATCTCGCTCTCCCCTACCGGGCGAGCGAAGAAGCGATCGGTCCCGGAGTGGTCAGCGGCCCGCGCACCACCTTCGAGCTGATGCGCGACACCTTCATCAGCGACGGCCAGACCCGGCGCTATCGCTTCGTGCTGCTGCGCGACGAGCCGGGCGTCTCGGCCGCGCAGCGGGACGCCGATCGCGCCGCCGCGCAGGCCATGGTGCAAGCGCCACTGTTCCCCCTCGCCGACCTCGAGTCGTGGCGCACCACCCACGCCTTCGGCACGCTCGGTGGCCCTACCCCAGCTCCCGCCGACGCGGAGCAGCGCGCGACGTCGGAATGGACGAGCTGGTCGACGAACGCCGCGAACTTCGGGACCTGGGGCGCCCATGGGGACATGCGCACCACCGGCGCGACCGGGACACCACGCAACGGACCGATGTCGAGCGCGGGCGGCCATGCCGTGCAGACCGGGGATGGCAGGATCGCGCTGATGCTCGAGCAGATGGCCTGGACCCAGGCGGTCCGCCCCTACCACCTCTACGGCCTGCGCGTGGGCGACCAGGACCCTCTGCTGCTGTGGAACGGCGTACCGCTCTATCCAGGCTCGATCGACTACGCGCCCGAATCGCTCGGCCGTCGCCGATTCCGCACCAACGATCCCTACGCCGCCTACCGCAGTCGCGTCCAGGGCGGCTCGGGGCACGCCCACGGCTTCACGCCCTTCGACGTCGAACACTGGTCGATGGATCTGTTGTTCGACTACTGGACGCTGACCGGCGATGCCTGGGCGAAGGAGGAACTCCGCCAGCTCGGCGAGAGCCTGCGCGGCCTGCTGCGCCTGAACGGCTTCTACACGAGCTCGATGCTGCCGGCTCGCGCCGAGGGCTGGTGCCTGCAAGGCTTCGTGCAGGCTTGGCTCGCCACCGGCGACCTCCGGTTCCGCAATGCCGCGCTCGATCGCCTGCACGGCATCGTCGACCGCGATCGCGAGCGCTACTCGCCGGCGCGAACGGTGTCCGTCGAAACCGATGCCAACCGCCCCGGCTGGCCGGGTCCGCTCGAGTATGCGATGCCCTGGCAGCACGGCGCGTTGAGCTATGGCCTGCTCGCCACCTGGAAGCACTTCGGGGATCCGTTCGCCCTGGAGCTCGCGAGCACCATCCCCGAAATCGTCCGCCATGCCTGGGTCCGCAACGTGTCGACCGCCCAGTATGGATTCGTGGGCGAAGGGCTGCGCTACTACGTGCCGATCACCGTCGGCGGGACACCGGTGCCAGCCGACCACTTCGACGCCGCCTACGGCATCCGCTTTGGTGACAGTCCGCTGCGTGGTGCGCACGTCACGCTGATCGGCGGTCTGCTGATGCTCGCGGACGTCGCGCCGGCGGCTGCCGATCGGGCCATCGCACGCGAGTATGGCGAGCTGCTGCTGGACGCGCCCCTCGACGACAGCGACCGTTGGGACAAGTGGTTCTTCGCGGTGCCAGCCAGCGCCCCACAGTGACCTGCGTCGGACGAGCACGGCTCGACCACCGGCTCTGTGGGCGGCGGCCTCTGCCGCCACCCGTTCTTCGTCCCCTTCGTCGCCACGTCATCCCGAGGATCAGGCAACATCCAGCGGTCCACCGAAGTGTTCCTGCTGGCGGTGACGACGGCCACCTTCGTCGCCGTCGAGCCGCGACCGCTGCGGTCGTCGGCTCCTCCCGGGCGGGCGATGCCGACACCCTCGCGTTCCTCAGTAGAAGATCCCGTCGAGCTGGAACACCGCGGCGGCGTAACGCGGTGCCGAGAACGAGCCGAAGTTGACGATCGCACCCGCCGTGGCAGCGAAGTCGGTCGCATCCACCTGACGCACGAGCGAGGGCTCGTTCGGATCCCCGATGCGCACCTCGACCGGCTCACACACCAGCAGCCCGAGCTGGTTCGCGGTCGGGTCGAAGATCGCCGATTGCCCGTAGAGCAACGCATCGAGCAGGGCCGGGTTGCTCGGCACCGCCAGCGGCACACTGGCGAAGGAGCCGATCAGGCTCGGCGACCAGTTCAGCGGCACGATCACTTCCGGGGCGATGAAGAGGGAGTTGTGGGGCGCACCGATCGCGGTGAGATCCACGGGCGTAGCCAGCGCGCTGGTGCCGATGGCGAACACGCCCGGGCGCGGTGGCAGGATGAGTGTCGACACGAAGTCGACGGTGTTGCCGAGGCTGAGGGTGATCGGCGAACCGCCGGTGCTGGTCGTGACCCGCAATCGCAGATCGTTCGCAACGGTCGCGCCGCCGCCTTGCTCACCGAAGTTCCCGGCCGAACCACCCGGCTCGGCGGCATCGACGAAGCAGGTCGGCACCGTGCCACCTGGGCCGGGTGGGTTGGTGCCCGCGGCTTCGATGTCGATCAGCAACCGGCCCTGGGCAGCCGTGTAGACGAACGGCGTGGGGAACAGCACTTCGATCGCCCAGGGCCGGGCGCCGGCCGGGCGATCGCTGTAGCCGGGCACGCTCACCGAGCCCTGGTAGACGATCACCGGCGTCTCCGTTTCGTTGTTGGCGAAGGTCGTGGAGACGAGAGCGAGCGTCCGGGTCGTGTGGCTGAGACGGACGGTGACGTTCTGCACGACGCTGGCAGTGCTCGGCGCGCCATAACGGTCGACGCGGAAGCGGATGCCGTTCAGCACGGCCCCCCCGGGCGAGATCGCCGCCGGGTCGACGACCAACTGGGTGCGGAAGCCGGCGTAACCGAACGGCAACGCGAGCGTCTGGTGGCCCTCGGCGACCGCGGCCTGGGCCGGCACCGCGATTTGCGTCTGGGACACGAGGGCGCCGGGGAGCGAGGCCACGCCGGCGAGAGCGAAGGAACAGGTGAGGGATCTGGCCATGTTGGGAGGTCGGTCGGTGGATCGACGCAGGCGGGAGCGCGACCTGCGTCCATGCCCTCTTGGCGCCAACCCTCGCCGCGCGGTGCCAACCTTCGGCGCTTTCTCGTTCCGAGCACCCCGACGCACGGGCCCGCCGACCGCCAAGGCCCGACCGCGCGCGGCACCGGGCCCGAGGCGAGGGCGCCTGCCCCGGCAACCACCCGGCGCCGGTCTGCTGCTCGCTATCGCACCGGCGGCTCGACGAACTCCGTCGCCGCCGCGGCCTCCTCGACGCAGAGGTTGACCGTGCGCCCGATCGCGCGCGTGCGGTGGATCATGCCGGCCGGGATGGTGACCGACTGCCATGGGCCAAGGCGCCGCTCGGTGCCATCGGCGAGATCGATGACCAACGTCCCCGACACCACCAGGAAGAGCTCGTCCGAGGTCGGATGGCGGTGCCAAGGGAACACGCCCTCGAACACGGCGAGCCGGAGGCACCCGCCATTGACCTTCGACACGACCAGGTTGCGGTGGGCCTCGACCACGGCGGCCGCTGCGGCCGCGAGATCGACAACCTGCAGCATCGGGAAGCGTGCCGGCTCGGCGGCGTAGCCTGCGGCCTGGATCGGCGGGGGCGGGGGCGGACGGGACGGATCGGATTCTCGGTTGGTCATGCTCGACGATGGTTCGACAGGGTCGGGGGAACTCGGTCCGCGTTGGAGGCCGAGGGACGCCGCTCGCGGGCCATGTGACCATACCCGGGCGAAGTCGTCGGCTGCCGATGCCCCCGTCCGTTCGTTCGGCCGCCGTTCGCCCGGGAGCGCAGACGTTCCTCGCTGCCGACCGTACCGCCATGCGAACCATCGCCACCCGCTTCCTCGTGTCCGCGTTGGTGCCCGCCTAGCTCGCGGCACAGAGCCCCCGGCAGAACGTCGAGTTCCACCCCTCCCCCAGCGACAAGCCGGCCTTGCAGGTCCTGGTCGGCGACTTCACCCGGCGCTCGACCGGCGATGTGCTGCTGCACGAAGCCACCGTGCGCAACCAGGCGACGAGCGTCTTCGACCTGTTCGCCCAGGACGGGAACGGCCGCATGCTGCGGGTGCAGTCCCCGACGACCGGACAATGGACCGGGCCGGTGCCTGGCCCCCGGTTCCTGAGCGGCACGCCCATCGCCGTGCCGGCGGGCCAGGATCCCGCGGCCATCGTGCAGCCGAAGTTGGCGGCGATTGCTCCGTCGTCCGGCTCCGCCGTCGATGGCCCCGGCGAGCGGGCCCCGTGATCGTCGCCGCGTGGCTGCTGCCGCCGGCGAGCCGGAAACCGGCGCCGGCGCGGGGGCGAGCATGGTCTGGCTCGGTCCAGGCGCGGTGGACTGGCGCGGCGCGCCGCCGCGAGTCGATGCCCACGCCGGTCAGCGATACTGGCGCTGGAGCCTCGGGATCTCGTCGAGGCATCGCTCGAGGGCCGCCGCCAGTCGCTCGACCAGTTGGTTGGCCGCGTGCAGGTCGCCGTCGCGGCTCATCTGTTCGAGTTCCTGGCTCATCGTCGTCACCTCGGCGGCGGCCACCGTGGCCGCCGCGCCCTTGAGGTGGTGCGCCAACCGCCCGATCTCTTCCTGGTCCAGACGCGCCAGGGCGCTGCGGATCGTCTCCAGACCGTTCGTCGCCTGGCGACCGAAACTCTCCAGCACCTCGCTCATCAACCCGCGATCCTGCATGCAGCGTTCGAACAGCTGGTTCGCATCGATCACCGGCACGGTCGTGGACGCTGCTGCGGGTGCGTTCGCCGCAGCCGCGGGTTGACGACCCAGCACGCGATCCAAGGCATCCAGCAGCAGTTTGGGTTCGATCGGCTTGGTCACGTAGTCGTCCATGCCTGCCTCTAGGCAGCGGGCCCGGTCGCCCTTGACCGCGTTCGCGGTCAGCGCGACCACCGGCGTGCGCCGACGCCCGGTCCGGGTTTCGTTGGCGCGCAACTGGCGCGTGGCGCCGAATCCGTCGAGAACCGGCATCTGGCAGTCCATCAGCACCACGTCGATCGGGCCCTGCTCGAGCAACTCCAGCGCCCGCGCGCCGTGCTCGGCGGTCCGCAGTTGGTACCCGGCACGTGTGAGGATCTCGCTCGCCACCAGCCGGTTGACCTCGTTGTCCTCGACCAGGAGAACCCGGAAGCGGCCGCGATCGGCGTCGCCCGGCTGCCGTGGCGTCGCTGCCGACGGGGCGGGTTCCGGCTCGCGGCGGTGGATCAGGACCTCGACGATGCGGTCGAACAGGATCGACTGCCGGATCGGCTTGCTCAGGGCGGCGGCGAGGCCGAGGCGGCGCAACTCGCTGCGTTCGACCGGGTGCCCCATGGAGCTGACCATGATCCTCGGGATGCTACGCCACCGAGGATCGCCGGCGAGCTGCTCGGCGAGCTGCAGGCCGTCGAGATCCGGCATCTGCCGGTCGAGGAGGATCAGGTCGTATTTCCACCCGTCGCGATGCGCTTTCTCCAGCGCCGCGATCGCGAACCGCGCACTCTCCACGCAAGCCGGCTCCAGGCCCCAGCTCCGCAGCTGCTCGGTGAAGATCTGGCGATTGACCGCGATGTCGTCGACCACCAGCACGCGAGCTCCCGCCACGCCCTTCGTCGGCACCGGCGAGGGGGCCGCCTTCCGTTCGCTCGACTGAAGACGCGCGGTGAACCAGAAGGTCGAACCCTGCCCGGGGACGCTCTCGACGCCGATCTCGCCGCCCATCAGCTCGCTGAGGGCCTTGCAGATCGCGAGACCCAGTCCCGTCCCACCGAACCGCCGGGTCGTCGACGCGTCGACCTGGCTGAAGGACCTGAACAGTCGATCGAGTCGATCCGGCGGGATCCCGATGCCGGTGTCCTCGACCTCGAAGCGCAGCAGCACGCCGTCCTCCCGCACCTCCTGGGCCTTGACCCGGACGATGATCGAACCGCGTTCGGTGAACTTCAGGGCGTTGCCGGTCAGATTGATCAGCACCTGCCGCAGCCGGTCCTGGTCGCCGCGCAGGAAGTGCGGGACGCCCGGGTCGACGTGGCTCACCAGATTCAGGTGCTTCTTCTCCGTCTGTACGGCGAAGCACTCGAGCACTTCCTCGACGCAGGTGACGATCGAGAACTCGGTCTCCTCGAGTTCGAGTCGCCCGGCCTCGATCTTGGAGAAGTCGAGGACGTCGTTGATCACGCTCAGCAGCGCGTCGGCGGAGGATCGGCAGACCCTGGCGTACTGGGCCTGTTTCTCGTCGAGCCCGGTCGCCGTCAGCAGATCGAGCATGCCGATCACGCCATTGAGTGGCGTGCGGATCTCGTGGCTCATGTGGGCGAGGAAGTCGCTCTTCGCGCGGCTGGCGGCCTCGGCTTCCTCCTTGGCGAGCCGCAGCGCTTCGCCGCGGCGTCGTTCGCTGACGTCTTCGATCGTGCCCTCGATCCGCACCGGCACGCCCGCGGCATCCCGGACGAGACGCGCCGACTCCCGCACCCACACGTTCGAACCGTCGCGGCGTCGTAGCTCGGACTCGAAGTTCATGATGGTGTCGTCGCGCAGCAAGGCCCGGAGGAACTCGGTTCGCCGACCGGCATCGACGTAGAGTTCCCGGCCGATGTCGGTGATGCCATCGACCACGTCGGCGGCGCGTTCGAATCCGAGGATGCGCGCCACGGCCGGGTTGGCGCTGAGCACGCGCCCCTCGAGGGTGCTCTGGTAGATCCCGCCCACCGAATGCTCGAAGATCTCCCGGTAACGGGTTTCGGCCTCCTGGGCTTGCCGCACCGCCAATTCGCGTCGCGCGATCTCCTCGTTGATGCGCAACAGCACGCGATTGTACTGCTCGGCGATCTGACCGACCTCGGTGTGCGGCTCGACGTGCACCTGCTGGTCGAAACGTCCGGAGGCGCGCTGGGTGTCCATCACCGTGAGCAGATCGACCAACTCGGTCGTCGCCCCGTGCTCCGCGACGTTGAGGCCGATGCGCTCGTCGTGGGGCGTGACGCGCATGGGGTGAAGGCGATTCATCACCGACAGCAGGACCCAACCGATGCCACCGGCCCAGAGTGCGCAGGCCGTGACACCGAGTGCTTGCACGCCGAGCTGGGTCCACGGATCGAGCCCGGTGCCCAGCCGCGCTGGATCGGCGAACAGGGCCAGCGCCAAGGTTCCCCAGATGCCGGCCAGACCGTGGGCGGGGAAGGCGCTGACCACGTCGTCGATCCGCAGGCGGTGCAACAAGCGTTCGCCGCCGTAGCAGACGAGACCGCCGACCGCACCCAGGAACGCCGAGGTGAAGCTGTCCAGTGCATGGGCCCCGGCCGTGACCGCGACCAGTCCGGCGATCATGCCGTTCAGGACCGTCGGCACCCTGGAGTGCCCCGAGCGCATCCAGGACAGGGTCATGGTCGTGAGGCAGCCGAAGGTGCCTCCCACGCAGGTGTTCAGCAGGATCTGCGGCACGCGACCGTCGAAGGCCATCGTGCTGCCACCGTTGAAGCCGAGCCAGCAGACGGCGAGCAGCAGCACCCCGACGGCGGTGAGGGCGAGGTTGTGCCCGTTCGGTGTGCGTTGGCCGTCGAAGCGCCCTTGCCGGGGCCCCAGCTTGATCGCTGCTGCCAAACCGATCCAACCGCCCAGACCATGCACCACCGTGGCGCCGGCGAAGTCGACGAACCCGAGCCGCGCGAGCCAGCCTTGTCCACCGCCCGTGACACCACCCCAGGCCCAATGGCCGAAGATCGGATACAGCACGGCCGAGATCAGGACGGTCACGGCGACGTAGCTGCCGAACCGCATGCGCTCGGCGACGGCGCCGGACACGATGGTGGCGGAAGTGCCACAGAAGGCGATCTGGAACAGCAGGAACAGCACCTGCTCAGGTTTGGATCCTGCACCATCGCCACCGAGCCAGGAGGTGCCGATCACACCCCCCAGGGTCGGCCCGAACATCACGCCGAAGCCGACGATCAGGTAGAGGGCGACCGCGACGGCGAAGTCGATGACGTTCTTGATCGCGACGTTGATGCTGTTCTTCGAGCCGACGAGGCCGGTTTCGAGAAGGCAGAAGCCGGCCTGCATGAGCACCACCAGCGCGGAGCAAGTGGCGACCCACAGCATGTCGATCGGTTGCATAGTGTCGGGCATGTGCGAAATCGCTTCGGCATCGGACCGTGGGTCCGTGCGCCTGAAGCGCATCGGGGTGCTCGCGCCCGGGCGACGAGGTCTGCCGGCGGCCGGCGGGACGCGGCACGTCGAGGCGATGCCGCCAAGGCGCGCCGACCGATCGGTGCGAGCGCGGCTGGCGAGGCGGCGTCGCCAGACATGGTGCCGAGAGGCCGCGGCGTGAGTTCTGCCCGGCAGCTCAGCCCGCGACGAGGCCAAGGCCCGGCCGGTGGACAGGCCGCAGCACGCCGCGTTCCAGCGTGAAGCCGCCGGTCGCGAAGTCCGCCGACAGGTCACGTCCAGGCAGCGACGGAGCGGTTCTCGGAGACCAGGGCAGGCACGCGGGCAGGCGGCAACGCCAGCAGGGTCGACACGAGGTAACCGCGACCGCGAACGCGTCAACGCACGCTGGCGGGCGTGTTTCCAGCAGGAACGACGGGACATCAAGAAGCCCTGACACGCCACGGGCCCTGGGCCACGGCCGCGATCGCCTGGGAGCCTGCGCCACGGAACGCGCGCCGACCCGGTGCGCGGATTCGCGGCTGGGGCGAAGCCTCTGACCGCAGGCGAACCGGTCGATTCGCCAAAGCTCGGCGGCGAGCCTCCGGACGCGAAGACGCGTGCCGGGCGGCGCGGCCTTTCGTGGCGCCGACTCCTAGCGCAGCACGATCTCCAGCGGCGGCCCCGCCGACACCGAGTTGCCGTTCAGCAGCACGGGGGCGAAGTGCATGCGCCAGCCGCCGAGGAAGGCCGGCAGCGGCGCGACGGGCGCGAGGTCCATGGCCGCCGACGCGCTGCCCGCGGCGTCGAGCACGCCGACGAAGCCGGGGAGCAGCGGGTTGCCGGCGGCGCCGAGCAGGCTGCTGGTCAGCGAGTCGAACCACAGGTAGAGCGTGTCGCCCCCCGGCAGCGGCGTCGCCGGACCTTGGCCGAGCAGCGAGCCGAGCAGCCAGTACGGGCTGCCGGCGGACGCGGCCGACGACCGCAGCGTGAACGCGACCGGCGCTGGCTGCGCGAGGTCGAGTTGCGTCGTCGCGGTGGCAGCGTCGAGGCCGACCTGCGGCCGCATCGGCAGCGTCAGCTGCGACAACATGCCGGGCCGGTGCTCGATCGCGACGGTCGACGGCACGAACGGCGGTATGCAGCGGAACTCCTCGATCGCCGCCGGCTTGACGAGGTAGTGGTTGCGCACCGAGAGCCGCAGTCGTCCGCCGGCTGGCACGACGCAATCGGTCGCCGACAGGTCGAACGCGACCGTCGTCGACGCCGGCGCGGCGGCGAGCCGCACGCCCGTGCCGCCCTGCGCGACGATCTGCGGGTTGCCGGTCGGCGGCACGACCTCCAGTCGCGCCGCCAGCAGGAAGCGCGCCTGCTGCGCCGTCACTTCGAGTTGCAGCCGCGGCACGCCGGCCAGTTCCGCGTCGGCGGCGAACGGCGGCGTCGTGTAGCTGAAGCTCGACAGCGGCATGCGCGCGAGCGCCTGCGCGATGTTCTGGCCGGCGCCATCGGCGCGCCAGCCCTGCAGGTCGTAGCCCGGCGGCATCGTGTGCTGCACGAGTTCGGGGGCCTCGTTGCCGGTCGGCGCGGCGACCGTGAGCTGACCGCCCTGCCGCAGGTGCCAGACCGCCGGCACGGCGCTGGCCGGCGGGAACGCCGCGTCCGCGCGGTGCCGCCAGAGCGTACTGCCGGTCAGGTACTCGGCCGCCGTCGGCGGGATCACCGCCGACAGCACGGGCGGCCCGAGCTCGACCGGCTCGAACGCGCCCTTGAGGAACCGGTCGAACCAGGCCCGGCGCACTTCGTCGACGCGCGCCGCTTCGTAGGCGTTGGTCGGCGTGCCGTGGTTGCCGGTCGTCAACAGCGCCCGCCTGGGCGTCGTGGCCGGCATCGACGCCAGCGCGCGCAGCGCCGGCTCGGCGGGCATCGACTCGTCGAGCCAAGCCATCGTCGCGAGCGTCGCCGTGGTCGAGGTGGCCAACAGCGCCTGGAAGTCGCGGCCCGGGTCGGCGAGCATCCAGGCGCGCATGCCGGCCGGGTCGTCGGCGAGCAC
>CANGSN010000046.1 GCA_947455805.1 Planctomycetota bacterium | reverse complement strand
CAGCAGCACGTCGCCGGCACCGGCGTCGCGCAGGCGGTTCCAGCAGACGGTGGCCCCGGCGCGCGCTGCCAGCAGCGGGTTCGGCAGTGCGGCGCTGGTCGACGGCTGGCCGAGGTGCACGAGCAGCGGGTTGCTGAGTTCGTCGAACAGCGTCGTCACGCCCGGCAGGGTCGCGCACTGCCAGTGCAGCACGCCGCCCTGGAACGCGGGATCGTTCGGCAGGCCGACGGCGAACTGCACGCCGCCGGCCCCGTTGGTCGCGAGCAGGAACCAGGCGTCGATCAGGTCGAGGCCGACCGCGACCGAGCGGGGATCGAGCGGATCGATCAGTGCGATCGGCACCGGCCCGGCGGTGAAGCTGGCCATCACCAGGCACGGCATGTTGGCCGTGGCATTGCGCACCTGCAGGGTCAGCGGGGCGCCGAGCGTGCCGGCGGTGACCTTGTCGAGGTCGAAATCGCCCTGGGCGGGCAGGGCCGCGGCGGCGGCGAACAGGCACGGGACGAGCAGAGGGTGGCGCATGGATTTCCGGGTGCGGGACAGCGGGAGCGAAGGAAGTGCGACCCTTGTCCGGCGCGCCGCCGCAGGGACAGCGGCGCGCGTCCCCGCACTTCCCCGCCTTGCCCATCCCGCGGCCGGCCCTACCATGCTCGCCCCTCGCGGTCCGGTGGCATCCACCGATCGCGACACCGTCCGCCAGATACCGCGCCCCGGCGCCGAGCACTCGTGACCGACCCTGCCCTGATCCGCAACTTCAGCATCATCGCCCACGTCGACCACGGCAAGTCGACGTTGGCCGACCGCCTGGTCGAGCTGACCGGCACCGTCGAGAAGCGCCAGATGAAGGAGCAGCTGCTCGACGACATGGCGCTCGAACGCGAACGCGGCATCACGATCAAGGCCCGCGCCGTCGCGATGAACTACAAGGCGAAGGACGGCAAGACCTACCAGCTCAACCTGATCGACACGCCCGGCCACGTCGACTTCAACTACGAGGTGCTGAAGAGCCTGCAGGCGTGCGAAGGTGCGCTGCTGCTGGTCGACGCGTCGCAGGGCGTCGAGGCCCAGACCGTCGTCAACGCGCACCTCGCCGAGCAGGCGAAGCTGACGGTGCTGCCGGTGCTGAACAAGATGGACCTGCCGCACGCGCGGCCCGAGCAGGTGGCGACCGAGATCGAGGACGCGATCTGCATCCCGGCCGAGGACGCGATCCCGGTGTCGGCGAAGACGGGGCTGAACGTCGACCTGGTGCTCGAGGCGATCGTCGCCAAGATCCCGCCGCCGACCGGCGACCAGAAGGGCCACCTGCAGGCGCTGATCTTCGACGCCGTCTACAACGACTACCGCGGCGTCGTCATCTACGTGCGCGTGTTCCAGGGCACGGTCAAGAAGACCGAGATGATCCGCATGATGGGCACCATGACCCACTACGAGGTCATGGAGGTCGGCAAGCTGACGCCGCACATGCAGGCGTTCGACGAGCTGGCGGCCGGCGAGGTCGGCTACATCGTCGCCAACATCAAGAAGCTGCAGGACGTCGTCATCGGCGACACCGTCACCCACCAGGACGAGCGCCTGCGCTGCCAGCAGCTGCCGGGCTTCCGCCAGCCGAAGCCGATGGTGTTCTGTGGCTTCTACCCGACGGTGCCGAGCGAGTACGAGAACCTGCGCAAGTCGCTCGAGAAGCTGCGCCTGAACGACAGCTCGTTCACGTTCGAGCCGGAGACCAGCGACGCGCTCGGATTCGGCTTCCGCTGCGGCTTCCTCGGCCTCCTGCACATGGAGGTCATCCAGCAGCGCCTCGAGCGCGAGGAGGACATGGACCTCGTGCAGACGGCGCCGACCGTGCGCTACCGCGTCAAGCTGACCAACGGCGAGATCAAGGAAGTGCGTTCGCCGAGCGAACTGCCGGACGGCTCCGTGATCGAGGAGTACCTCGAGCCGATCACGCACGTGAACGTCGTCGTCCCCGCCGAGTACATCGGCGCGGTGATGAAGATCTGCACCGACCGCCGCGGCCAGTACGTCAAGACCGACTACTACGGCCGCGAGCGCGTGATGATCGGCTTCAAGATCCCGTTCGCCGAGATCATCTTCGACTTCCACGACCACCTGAAGTCGGCGACGCGCGGCTACGGCACGATGGACTACGAGGTCGAGGGCTTCGAGGCGAGCAACCTGGTGAAGGTGCGCATCCTCGTCGCCGGCGACGAGGTCGACGCGCTGTCGTTCCTGTGCCACAAGGACCAGGCCGAGAACCGCGGCCGCAAGATCCTGAAGGGCCTGCGCAAGGAGATCCCGCGCCACCAGTTCGAGGTGGCGCTGCAGGCGGCGATCGGCGGCAAGTTCATCGCCCGCGAGAACATCGCGCCGATGCGCAAGGACGTGACCGCCAAGTGCTACGGCGGCGACATCAGCCGCAAGCGCAAGCTGCTCGAGAAGCAGAAGGAAGGCAAGAAGCGCATGCGCATGGTCGGCAGCGTCGAGATCCCGCAGGAAGCGTTCCTGTCGGTGCTGCGCACGAACGACGAGGAGTGAGCGCCTGGCCGCCGATCGGCGGCGAGTCGGTGCCGGAGACTGGCGTCGCCGCGGCCCGGGTCGCACACTGACGGGCTCCGCGTCCGGACCCGCACGATGACCTCCAACGACCCGATCCAGCCGGCGACCGTGTTGCCGGGCTCCGTGCTCCCCCAGGCGGCCAGCCCGGCCCAGAAGAAGAAGTCGGCGCAGATGGGGCCGATCCGGATCAACCTCGAAGCGTTCGGCGTCGCGATCCTCGCCGCCGTGCTGCTGAAGTGGTTCTGCGTCGAGGCGTTCCAGATCCCGACGTCGTCGATGCAGCCGATGCTGATGGGCGACACCGGCGCCGGCGTCCACGACCGCATCCTGGTCGACACGATCCTGCCGGTGCTGCGCGACCCGCAGCGTTGGGACCTGACGGTGTTCAGCTACCCGCTGCAGAAGAACCAGCCGTACGTGAAGCGGCTGGTCGGCATGGGCGGCGATCGCCTGCGCCTCGGCGGCGGCAACGTCTACCAGGTGGTCGACGGCGAAGGCGGCAAGCGCAGCTACCGGATCGAGCGCAAGCCCGACGACCTGCAGCAGCACATGTGGAAGAACGTGCTGCCGCTGCGCAGCCAGATCCGCGGCAGCACGAAGCTGCTGGGCAACACGTTGGCCGGCATGCCGGGCCGGTTGTTCAGCGACAGCGACGCCGGCATCCAGGTCGGGCTCGACGGCACGCGCGCCGTGCTCTACTTCAAGGACCCCGACGACAGCGGCATGCTCGACCGCGTCTGGGACGGCTACCCCGAGGCCGTGGCGGCCTCGATCCGGAAGAACATCCCGATCGACGCGGCGCAGGAGATCGTGCCCGACGTGCGCATCACCGCGACGGTGACGCCGGCCCAGGCGCTCGACGAACTGTCGCTCGAGGTCGACGTCGTGCGGCCGGGGCACGACCGCCTCGTCTTCGCCCTCACCGTCAAGGGCGGCAAGGGCACGCTGCAGGTCCGCCAGAAGGACGCCCAGCAGGTGGCGCTGGAGTCGCCGCCGTTCGACTGCGCGCTGCCGGCGGACCAGGCGGCGACGCTGGCGTTCGCACACGTCGACGACCGCATGATCGCGTGGCGCGACGGCGAGGAGATCGCGCGGCTGGACTGCGACGCGTTCGCGACGCGCGACGGCTGCGTGCTGCCGACGGTGATGACGAAGCGCGGCTACATGGGCCTGGCCACGCAGGCCGCGGATCCCGACAAGCTGTCGCTGCCGATCAACCAGCGCGTCACGCCGCAGCTCGCGTTCGCCGGCAAGGGCAAGGTCGTCGTCGGCGACCTGCGCATCGACCGCGACCAGCACTGGACGCAGAGCACGGCGCCGGACGTCATCGAGGTGCCGCAAGGCCACTACTACATGCTCGGCGACAACACGCTGCAGTCGATCGACTCGCGCGGCTGGACGGCGATCACCGTCGGCGTCGACAAGGACGGCTACATCGTGCCGCCGGAGACGCCGGGCGCGCGCCTCGTGCGCGGCAACAAGCGGCCGATGCGCCTCGACAACCCGCCGGACCGCGACGAGACGCCGATCCCGATGCTGGGCGAGGATCGCATCGTCATGATCGACGAGTACGGCGAGGTGCTGAACCTGAAGGGCAAGGTCGGCAGCAGCTGGCCGGAGCAGGTCGCGTTCCTGAAGCCGGGTGGCGTCGACGGCCGCGACGAATGGGTCGCCAAGGACGCGACCAACGCCGAGGGCATCTCGTTCGTGCGCCGCGAGGACATCCGCGGGCGCGCGCTGCTGATCTTCTATCCGACGATCCCGTTCTCCTGGCTGACCGGCAACAACTGGCCGAATCGCTTCGGATTCGTGCGATGAGCGACCCGACGAGCGAAGACCTCGTGGGCGGCGAGCCTCTGGAGGCCGACGCGGCGAACGGCGAAGCCGCCGAGGTCCTGCGCACGCACGAGCTGGTGAAGAGCTACGGCGGCCGCCGTGTCGTCGACCACGTCAGCATCACCGTGCGACAGGGCGAGATCGTCGGCCTGCTCGGCCCGAACGGCGCTGGCAAGACGACGACGTTCCGCATGGTCGTCGGCATGGTCACGCCCGACTCCGGCTCGGTGGAGATCGACGACCAGATCGTCACCAAGCTGCCGATGCACGAACGCGCCCGCCGCGGCCTCGGCTACCTCGCGCAGCAGGAGTCGGTGTTCAAGAAGATGTCGGCGATCGACAACATCCGCTGCGTGCTCGAGGCGCGCGGCATGCGCAAGAAGGAGCGCGAGGAACGCGCCCGCGAGCTGATGCAGGACCTGCAGCTGATGCACGTCGCCGACGCGATCGCCGAGCGCATGTCGGGCGGCGAGAAGCGGCGCCTCGAGATCGCGCGCGCGCTGGCCACCGAGCCGAAGCTGCTGCTGCTCGACGAGCCGTTCGCCGGCGTCGACCCGATCACCATCGAGGAGATCCAGCAGATCCTGGCGGCGCTGGCGCGCTCGGGCATCTCGATCCTGATCACCGAGCACAACGTCATCGCCACGCTGCGCATCACCCACCGCGCCTACATCATCGACAAGGGCCGCGTGATCGCCGAGGGCGACGCGCAGCAGGTGGTCGCCAACGAACAGGTGCGCGCCGTCTACCTCGGCAGCTCGTTCGGCGAAGGCATCACCGACGAGGAAGAACGCGGCCTCGATCTCGGCTGAGGAACCGAGAAGGTTCCGGGAAGACGGCGCCAGCACGCGCCGCCGAGGGCCTTGCCACCGCGAGTTCGCCATCGGCGGCGCGCGCAGCGATCGCAGAGAACCCGCCACGCTTCCCGCCCCGGGGGCGTTGTGGCATGCTCGACCCAGGAGTCTCGATGCGCACCTTCCTACTCGGCGTCACCTTGCTCGCCCCAGCCGTCGCCCAGTCGCCGCTGCAGGCGACCCTGATCGCGGTGGCGCCGGTCGAAGCCGAGTGGGTCAACGCGCCGCCGGGCACACCGGGCACCCTGGTCAGCCAGCCAGCCGGCCCACTGACCAGCGTCGATCTCACCGCCCCGGTCGGCCAGACCTGGGCGCACTTCGGCTGCGCTCTCACGGCGAACGGCGCCGGCTGGCGCCTGGAGGCCGCGTCGCAGGTGTTCACGCCGCCGGGCGAGATCGCCGAGACGCGCGCCGATCTGCTGCTGGTGCTCACCGCCACCGTGCCGACGACGGTCGCCCTCGACCTGCAACTCGCACACTGGGGCGACTTCCCGTTCGGTGTCGGCTTCCGCATCGACCTCGGCGACGACGGCTCGATCGAGCTCGACACCACGCTGCCGTACTGCTGCGGCTCGGTGCGCCGGCGGTCGCTGACGCGCACCATCGACGGCACCGACCTCGCGATCCGCATCCGCGGCACCAATACGATGTGGGTGTCGCCACAGGCCTACGACCTGCGGATCGACGCGCAGCCATGGCTGCCGCAAGCGAGCGTCGTCACGGCAGACTGCGGCGGGCTCGGCATCGAGGCGCCGGTCCCGATCTGGTACGAAGGCAACTACGAGCTCGCGGCGTTGCCCTCGGACGACCCGGCGGAGTTCGGCGTGTTGCGCGCGACCGGCCTCGGCAGCTTCGACCTGTTCGTCGTCGCCGGCCTGCCGACGACGGCGCCGCTGGTGGTGCCGCCGCCGCTGCCGGGCCCGTGCGACCTGCTGATCGACATCCTGGTCGCCGTGCCTGGCACGCCGACGGTGCCGGGCACGACGGCGACCGAGTGGGAGCTGCGCGTGCCGCTGCTGCCGCCGGGCCTCGTGCTGTTCGTGCAGCACGCCAGCGTGCACACGATCGCGCCGTTCGGCTTCGGCACGACGAACGTGCTGCACCTCGACACCTGAGGGACGCGAGTCCCATGGTGCGCCAGCTGCTGATCCCGCTCTTGGCGACGCTCGTCGTTGGCTGCAGGACCTATCGCGAACGCGACGTCCTGGGCTGGCAGCGCATCCAGAACCGGCTGACGGCCGCCGAGCAGGATGGCCTGTCGGACACCGAGGCTGAGGACCTGGTGCAGGAGATCCTGACCGATGCCGAGCTCTGCGTCGACGCCGGGCCGCGATTGGGACGATTCACGCTGGCGCTGCGGATCAGCCAGGAGATGACGGATCCGGACACCGCCGCGGCACTGCGGTCTCGATTCATGCCCGAGGCGATCGAAATCGGCATGGCGAACCATGCACACGCACGACTGCTGCTGCTGAACCTGGATCCCATCCATCAGGAAACCGCCGAGGGTGCGGAAGCTGAGTTGGCCGACCTCGACCGCTACGCGGCTCGCCTCGTCGCAGCAGCCGACGTCGACACGCGCAACCTCGCTCGCTTCCACCGCGCGAAGTTGCGGACGAAGGCCGCTCGCTTCGTGGACGAAGCGCGCGAACGCAGCCTGCTGGACGAAGTCGGCACGTTGCTCGCCGAAGCCAAGGCGGACGGCCTGCTCGACGGCGACGAAGAGGTCGCCAGATCGTTCACGAGCCATGGCGTCATGGCGAGCAGCGGCCCCCCGCGCCTCGGCCGCGACGCCTGGATCCCCCAGGACGACGATGCGGCCTGGTGGCGCCGAGCCGCGGCCCCCGCGAAGGCTGGCACCCTGGTGTGCTTCACGTCCGAGAACTGCGGCTTCTGCCCGGCCTTCTGGCGCGACCTGATGCAGCGACTCCAGGAGTGCGAGGCCGGCAGCGCCCCGCGCCTCGTTGCCGTGGTCGCGGGCGACGAGTTGCCGGACTACGCGGCGAAGCCGGGTTCGTGGGGCGTGTTTCGCGACCGCGACAGCGCCATCAGCTGGTTCCGCTGCTGGGGTGTGTCCGCCGTACCGACCGCGTTCCTGCTCGACGCCGACGGCCGGTTCTCGCGACTCTTCCTGAACCGCGACGAACTGTCGTCCGCGATCGCGGAAGCCGCGGCTGCGGCGAAGTGACGGCGGTCGCAGCCCGCGGCCGGTACACGAAAAGACCCGGCCAGGGGCGACCTGGCCGGGGTTCGCGGGGCTTTCCCCGCGATGGCAAAGGAATCTCGTGTGCGGCGCGCGTGCGAAGCGTCGCCACCCGTGCGCCGCGTGGCGCGCGGAGCGAACGCGCCTGCCGGCGCGATCGCCTCGATCAGCCCTGCAGCAGCTGCAGTGCCGCCTGCGGCTGCGAGTTCGCCTGGGACAAGATCGAGATCGACGCCTGCTGCAAGATGTTGTTGCGCGTCAGCTCGGCCGTCTCGTAGGCGACGTCGACGTCGCGGATGCGGCTCTCGGCAGCGGACAGCGATTCGGCGGCGACGCCGAGGTTGGCGATCGTCGACTGCAACCGGTTCTGCAGCGAGCCGAAGCGGCCGCGCAGCTGCGACACCTGGTTGATCGCCGAGTCGATCTGCGCGATCGCGAAGGTGGTGCTGCCGCCCGAACCGACGTCGACCGAGGACAGGCCCAGCGTCGTGGTCAGCGCCGGCGTCAGCGTCACGTTCAGGCTGTCGATGCCAGCCGACGTGTTGATGCCGACCTGGAACGTCACCGTGCTCGACGAGCCGTCCAGCAGCTTGATGCCGTTGAACTCGGTCGACTGCGCGATGCGGTTGATCTCGTTGACCAGGCTGTCGAACTCTTCCTTGATCGTGTTCTTGTCCGCGGTCGAGGACGAGCCGTTCGCCGACTGGATCGCCAGCTCGCGCAGGCGCACCAGGATGTTGCTGACCTCGTTCAACGCACCTTCACCGACCTGCACCAGCGAGATGCCGTCGTTGGCGTTGCGAGAGGCCTGCGCCAGCGAACGCACCTGCGAACGAAGACGCTCGGAGATCGCGAGACCTGCCGCATCGTCGGCAGCCGTCGAGATGCGCAGACCGGTCGACAGACGCTGATAGTTGCGCGCGAGACGCGTCGTGACCTGCGCGGTGTTCCGCTGCGCATTGATCGACGCGATGTTGGTGTTGACTCTGAGACCCATGACTCTTCCTTTGCCTCACTGACTGATTCGCCGTTCGACGCAACGCCCTTTGCTGCGCTGCGACACCGTCATGATCGGACCGATGCCAAGGGGCTTGAGCCGCGGGCATCGTTTTTCCCCGCCGCGAAGTGTCGACGAGACGCCGACGCCATCGAGGCCACCGTCGCAAGCGCCCGCGAACACGACATCTGCGTCGGCTCGCCCGGTCGCGTTACGGGACGCTCCCGATGCCCTTGGCATCGGGCCTGCGCGCACGTTCGGGCTCGCACGAGCATCAGCGCACCGCCGCCGGACCCGGCACGCGGGCGAGCACTTCGTCGCGGTCGTTCGCGTGCAGCAGCGCCTCCTCCTGGGTGACCAGGTGGCGCGCCAGCAACGAACGCAACGAAACGTCGACCGTCTGCATGCCGAGGCTGCGGCAGCGCTGCATGATCGGCTGCAGGTCCTGCAGGCTGCCCTTGCGAATCACCGCGCGCACGGCGCTGCTGCCGACCAGCACCTCGACCACGGGCACTCGGCCCGAACGGTGCGAACGGTGCAGGAGGCTCTGCGCGAGCGCTCCGCGCAGCACACGCGCGAGGCGCGTGCGCAGCCGCGGGCGGCCTTCGATCGAGGCCAGCGACGCGAGTTCGGTGATCGCGCCGACGACCGAACCGGCTTCGACGCCGGCGACGACGAGGCAACCCGACTCGGCGGCCGTCAGCGCCGCCTCGACCGTCTCGAGGTCGCGGATCTCGCCGAGCACGACCACGTCGGCGCCGGTGGCCACCGCCTGTCGGATGCCGTCGGCCGCGGTCGCGACGTGGGTGCCGATCTCGCGTTGGTGCAGCAGTGCTGCGGTGCTGCGGTGCACGAACTGGATCGACGGCTCGATCGTGGTGATCTGGCGCGAGGGATCCTGCGCCATGGTCTCGACCATCGCTGCGATCGTCGTGCTCTTGCCGGCGCCGAAGTAGCCGGCGACCAGCACCAGGCCCGAACGGCAGCGCGCGAACGACGCGACCTGCTCCGGCAACTCGAGCGTCGCCAGCTCCGGCGGCGCCTCGGGCACCGGCCGCAGCGCCAGCGACGTCTGGCCGAACGCCTCGGCCACGGCCGCGCGGTAGCGGCGGCCGCTGCGTGCTACGTAGAGCACTTCGACGTGACCGCGCACCGCCAGCTGCTCGCGATGGTCCGCGAACAGCATGTCGCGCAGCAGTTCGTCGACGTCCGCGGCCTGCACCGACGTCTCGTCGCCGGAGACGAAGCGCCGCTGCACGCGCAGCGTCGGCGACCGACCCGGCACCAGGTGCAAGGCGGAAGCGCCGACGCGGGCCATCGCCGCCAACAAGCTCTCGAGTCGTTTCGTGTCCACGCGTTCACCTCGCCGTCGTCTGCAGGTCCTTGGTCCGCTCCAGCAGCCACGCCTTGTCCTCGGCGCGCGCCAGGACGTCATCCATGCGCACCTTGCCGGCCGTCAGCAGCTCGAGCAGCGAACGATCGAGCGAGTGGCCGGACCGCCCACTCTCCGCGCGCAGCAACAGGCCGATGTCGCCGAGTTCGCCGCCGCGCACGACCTCGCGCACGGCGTCGTCGACGACGAGCAGTTCGGTCGCGGTGACGGTGCCGGCGTGGCCGACGTCGGGGATCATCTGGCGCACCAGCACGGCGCGTAGCACCGCCGCCAGCGACGAGCGCACGCGTGACAGGTCGTGGACGGAGTAGAAGTTCAGGATGCGCACCAGCGCCGCGGTGGCGTTGGCCGCGTCGAGGTAGGCGATCACCATGCGCCCGCCCTCGGCGGCGCGCAGCGCCACCTCGAACGTCTCGGGGCTGCCGACGTCGCCGACGACCAGCACGTCAGGATCCTCGTTGACGACACTGCGCAGTGCTTCGGCGCGTTCGCTCGGGGCGAGGCCGTAGCGGCGCCGCTGCACGAACGCGCCGTCGGTGGGCAGCGCCAGCGGTTCGTCGTCGACGACGACGACGTATTGGCTGGTGTCGGCGGCCACCTGCTGCACGAGCGTCGACAGCAGCTCGCCGCGGCCGAGGCCACGTTCGCCTACCAACAGCACCATGCCCTTGCCGGCGCGCACGGCATCGACGATCGCCGGCGGCACGCCGATGGCGTCGGGTTCCGGGATCGTGGTGGCCGAGAACGTCACCCGAACGGCGACACCATCGAACTGGCGGAACGCCGTCGCGGTGCCGCGGCCGAGGTTCTCGAACTGCCACGATCGCACGACGAACTGGCGGTCGGCGAGCGACTCGAGCACGTCGCCACCCATCGTCTCGCGCACGAAGTCCCAGACCTCCGGGCCGCTCAGCGCCTCGTCGGTCAGCTGCCGCCAGGTCGCACCGACGCGGATGCGCACGGGGCGCCCCTCGCTGACGACGATCTCGGTGGCACCGTTCTGCTGCGCTGCGGACAGCAGCGAGGTCGACGCGAGATCGGTCGCCGCGACGATCGCCCGCTGCAGCTCCGCCTTCTCGCGCTGCAGTGCCAGCAGCCGCTTCAGGGAAATCTCGGTCAGCAGGCCCTGCTCGATCAGGACCTGCCCGATCGGCCGGGCGCCGCCGGTCAGATTCTGGATCGCCAGGCAGCGTTCGAGCCCAGCTTCGTCGACGATCCCGCCCTCGAGCAGGATCGCGCCCAATCGGATTTCATCCATGCACCGACTTTGCCTCCGCAGGGCAAAGCATCGGTCGCATCGGTGCTTCGCCTTGAGGACGAACGCGCTCGGCGAGCCCCGCTTCAGCGCAGGCGTTCCGCAGCGGCCGCAGCGAGCTCGGCGGCGATGGGGTTGCCGACCATGCGGGCCTGCACCGCCACCTGGCGCCACTTGGTGCCGGCGCGGTCACGGTCGCCTTCGACCTCGGCCAGCAGGGCGGCGGCGACGTTGCCGAGCATCGGGTCGCCGAGGTGCAGGAACTCCCGCTCCGCAGCCACCGGGACCAGCTTCGGCGGCAGCCCACCCAGGGCCGAAACGGCCTTGGCGACCCGCTCGGCATCGCGCAGCGCCACCGCAGCCAGCAACGCAACCCAGCGCTGTTCCGCACCTTCCATCGCCGCAGCGCCAGCGAACAAGCGCTCCAGTTGGCGCTGCCGCTCCCCGTGGTCGAGGTCGCCGTCGGCCAGCAGCCGCACCGTCCCGGCGTAGTCCGGGGTCGGGTACTTCTGGCGCAGACCGAAGCCAACGGCCGTGGCAACCAGCGCCAGGAACACCCACAGCAGGAAGCCGCCCGCAGGCCGGGACGCTCCGGGCGCAGGGGATGGCGGCAGGTGGGTCGGCTCCGGCATGCGCGCAGTGTGACCCTGGACCCAGGCAAGTGCAAAGCTCGCGCGCGCGGCGCGCCGCGGCGAGCCGCGTGCAGCCGATGCCGCCGGCCGCGTCGGCGAGCCTTGCACCGCCTTCGTCCGGGGCTTCCGAGGTCGGCGGATTCTGCTATGGTGGTCCCTCCAAAACTCCGGTCAGACCGCACTCGGTCCACGACGTTCCCGACTTTGCGGCTCGCGCTCTTTGCGCATCAGCGCATCGGGAGCCCGGGCGGCCTGACCCCCATCAACATGGCAGCGAAGACCCAGAAGCCGTCCGTGAAGAAGAGCAAGCCGACCAAGGCCAAGCCCACCACCACCACCAACACCACCAAGAAGGCCAGCAAGTCCAGCGGCGGCAAGCTCGACGCGAAGAGCAAGAAGCCGAGCTCCCCGACCGCCCCCACCTCGACCCGCCCGGCACCCGGCCGGACGGCCTTCGTGCCCCGCGCGGTCGCCAACCTCGACGACGACGACATACTCATGGCGCAAGGCGGCGGCGGCGCCGGCTTCGGCCGCTGCGGTGGTCGCCTGCTGTCGAGCAAGCTCGAACAGGACCTCTGCAACCGCCTCGGCATGGCCGGCGTCGTGCACAGCCACAGCCCGCGCCACTACGAGATCCGCTACGAGGACGGCAAGGTCGCGGCCTACGCCCCGATGATCGTGCTGCGCGGCCGCGGCCGCGAGGGCAAGGGCGTGGTGATCGAGGCGATCGAGGACCCGAACGCGCCGATCCTGCGCAAGATCGTGTCGTTCCGCGCCCAGTACGGTCAGGAGTTCTACGTGATCCTGGTCGGCACCGACGAAGTGCTCGACGAAGCGCCGCTGGCCGCCCACGACGAGTCGTGCTCGGCGACGAACGTCAACACGCTGATCGCTCGCCTGGCCGAGTGAGCTGCGCGCGGGGCCGGGACGCGGCCCCGCCGCGCGCGCCGGCAGGAACGCCGGGGTTTTGCGCACT
>CANGSN010000045.1 GCA_947455805.1 Planctomycetota bacterium | reverse complement strand
GGCGCGCTCGCGGTGGTCGACGCCGGGTCGGCCGGGGATCTTCGGCTTGCGACCGGCACCCTCGCGAGCGCCGCCGCGCCCGGTGCGGAACGGCAGCAACGGGGCGGCACGTTCTCCAGTGGAGCGCTGGCCGCGAACAGCCTTCGAGCCACCATCCCGGACCGCTTCGGCCTTGGTCCGTCCCGCTGGAGATCGTCGCTTCACATCCATCGCGTTTGATTGCGCAGATATACATCCTGAGTTTCCGAGCTGCAAGGACTGGAGCAACGTTCGGACAGCCGAGGAGCGCAGGCTGTGCGCGGCTGCGCAACCGGCCGCCAAGCATGACTCGGAGAGGCCGTATGCTGGCTTCTTCTCGCCCGCACTCAGTCGATGGTGAGCGCGAGCCCCGACGTCAGCGCGAAGGGTACGAACGGCCCGAGCGGGTCCAGGCCCGCCGCTTGCGCCGCGAACGTCGCCCCGTGCAGCGCACTGGTCGCTGGCACCGGCAGGGCCAGCAGTGCACTGCCGGCGTCGTCGGCGGTGGCGAACGCGAGCAGCGGCGGCGTCACCAGCAGCGTGCAGGTGGCGGTCAGCGGCACGTTCGCCGGTTGCGCGCCGATCGCGAACACCACCGGTGCTTGCGGTCGCAGCGACATCGCCTGCAGCGCGAACTGCAGGTTGCCTTGCCGCGGCAGGCCGCGCGCACGCAGCGTCGGTTCGCCGCTGCTGCCGGCACAGCCGCGGCCGTACTCGGTGGCAGCGGCGAGCGATGCGGCGCCGAGGTGCCACGTGCCGACCGGGCCTGGGCCGGCGGTGTGCACGACGACGCGCGCGAGCACGCTGTCGAACGCGCCGATCGCGCCGCTGTTCGCCGGCGGCTGCGCGCCGCCGATCGACGTCCACGTGGCGCCGTTCCATTCCCACGTGCCGGGCGCGCCGATGGGGCCGAACATCTGCTGTTCGAAGCCGCCGGTGACGACGGTGCGTTGCCGCGTCGCATCGAACGCCATCACCGCGCGGCCGCGGCTGGTCGGGCCACCCGCGGCGGCGATGGCTTGCCACGTGCTGCCGTTCCACCGCCAGAAATCGCCGAGCGTCGGGCCGTTCCAGGCGCCGCCGCCGAACAGCAGCACTTCGCCTGCCGCGGCGTCGAACGCCATGGCTGCATTGGCGCGCGGCGACGGCGACGTCGCCGGAGCGAGCTGGCTCCAGCTTGCACCGTTCCACAGCCAGGTGTCGCCGAGTGGGCTGCCGTTCGGGCCGAGGCCACCGAACAGCAGCACGCCGCCCATGGTCGGCGCGATCGCCATGCCGTGCTGCGAACGCGGCGCTGGTGCGGTCGCAGGTGCGAGCGCTTGCCAGTCGGTGCCGGTGAAGCGCCAGGTGAGATTGCTGGCGGCGCCGCCGGTGATGCCGCCGAACAGCAGCACGCTCCCCGCGGGCTCGGTGGCGAGGCTCGGCCAGACCATGGTGGGCGGCTGCGTGGTGGTCGGCACCGTGCGCCACAAGCCGCCGGTGAGCTCCCACGTCGCCGTGTTCTGCTGGTAGGTCGCGCCGACCCCGAATCTCAAGAGGCTCTAGCGCAGCGGGCACGCGGCCAGCGCCGGCCCTACGGCCACGACCGGGCGCGGCGAGGCGGTGCGCGGCAACCAGCTGCTGCCGTTCCAGCTCCAGGTGCGCGGCTGCAGATCGAGGTCCGCACCGGACGCGACCACGGCGCCGAGCACTTCGTCGAAGCAACCGCCGCCCTGCGGCAACACGATCGGCGTCGACGACAGCACCTGCGTCCACGTCGTGCCGACGCGTTCCCACGTGCTGGTGCTGAACCCACCGGGCGGCTTCGCCAGCAACACGCAGCGGCTGCGGGCTTCGTCGTAGGCGAGCACCTGCGGCCACTCGGTCGGGCCGCCGCCGTGCTGCGTCCAGGCGCTGCCGTTCCACTCCCAGGTCTCGTTCGTCCACTGCGTGGTGGCGCCGCCGTAGAGCACGACGACGTTGCGCTGCGGGTCCCAGGTCATCGCGTGCTGCGAGCGCGCGGCGGGCCCGCCGGTGGTTGCGATCGGCGTCCACGTCGTGCCGTCGTACTCCCAGGTGTCACCGAACTTCTGCAGCAGGGCGTTCTGGCCGCCGAACAGCACGATGCGCGAACGCACGCGATCGAACGCCATCGCCGCGCGCGAGCGGCCCGGCGGCGACGACGGCAACGAACGCAGCGTCCAGGTGCTGCCGTTCCATTCGCGGGTGCCGGCGTCGGCGACCAACGGCAGTCCACCGCCGAACGCGACGGTGACGCCGCGTGCGCGATCGAAGGCGACGGCGGAGTCGTCGAAGCCGCTGCCGCCGCCGCGCACGAGCCAACGCGAACGATCGAACTCGACCACCTGGTTGGCTTCGACGGCGACGGTGCGGTGGCGCAGCGGGTCGTAGGTGCTTTGCGCGAGGCTGGGTGGTACGTCGCCCGGGCCTGGCAGCTGTTGCCACACCGGCTGCTGCGCGAGTGCTGGGTGGGCAGGGCGAGGGCGGCGACGGCGGCGAGGCAGCGCGGCAGCGGCATGGGGGCGGCAGTCTACGCAGTGCGTGCGGCGGGGGCCGGGCCGCAGCCGGTGATGGCCCAGCTCACTTGCCGGCCCTTGCTGGCTCACCCTTCGCCGGCTCACTCCTGGCGGGTGCCGCCTGCTTCACCAGCAGAGCCTTGGCCCGCTGGATCACCGCCGCCGGGTCGACACCGCGCGGCAGCCCGAACTCGGGCTTGGCCTGCGCCAGCTCGTCGACCAGCACGCACGCGATCGCCGCGAGCCCGGCCGGCGTCGCGTGCAGTTCGTCGCGCTGCAGCAGCGGCTGCTCGTTGGTGGCCGCGAAGCGCTTGCCGGCGACCTCGACGACCTTCTCGTCGTGCAGCTGCTGGATCAGCTTCGACAGCGGCACGACCCGCACGTTCGGACGGTCCTTGGCCCAGGCGTGCAGCCGCGCGTTGGCGGCCGCGATCGACGCGAGCGGCGGCATCTGCGAGGCGACCAGCATCTTGCCGACCGCGCGCGACATGTCGGGGATGTCGCCGACGACGACCGGAACTTCGAACTTCGCCAGTTCGGCGAGGCCCTGTTCGAACTTGGCGAGGCGCGCGACCTCGGCTTGCTCCTTGTCGTCCTTCGTGCCGTGCAGGCCGTAGCAGTACCAGAAGAGATAGTCGAGGGCGACGACGGCATGCGGCTCGGCCTTCTGCACCGCGGCCGCGGCGTCGCCGCCGACGCGCTTCACGCCGAGGAACATCCTGCCGTCGGCCCGGTCCTCGATCTGCAGCGGCCGGTCGCCGCAGACCAGCTGCAGCATCGTCGCCATGCGGAAGGTGGCCTCGTAGACGCCGTCGGTGCGCGTCTCGCTGAGGCGGCAGCCGAAGCCGTCCGACACGCTGGCGCCGAGCACACCGAGGCGCAGTGGTGCGGTCGCCTTGCTGCTGGGCGCCGGCGGCGTCGAGGGCTGGGCCGCGAGGCCGCAGCCGAGCGAGAACGAGAACAGGACGACGAGCAGGGACGGGCGCACCATCGCCGCACCATAGCGACGGGTGGCGTGGCATGACGTGCCGTTGCGGCGCGAGCGAAGCGGCGGTGCCGTGCGTAGCATGCCGCCCGCATGTCTTCGTCCGCCCCGACGCCCTGGCTCCGTTCGTTCGTCGTCGCTTCGTCGCTGCTCGCTGGACTGCGAGCCCAGGTGCCGGATCCAGCACCCTTGCCGTCGACGCCGTTCTTCGCCGGCGTGCGCTACGACGCGCGCATCCCGACGCTGCAGCAGGTCGTCGGCCACGACTGGGGCAGCGAGGTGTCGTCGCACAGCGAGGTCGAGACCTACCTGAAGGCGCTGGCGGCGGCGGCGCCCGATCGCTTGCGCCTCGTGCCGTACGGCAAGAGCTGGGAAGGGCGCACGCTCTACTACGCGCTGGTCGGCACGCCGACGAACCTGCAGCGCACCGACGCGATCCAGCGCGGCATGCAGCGCCTCGCCGATCCGCGCGGGCTCGCCGACGCCGATGCGGAAGCGCTGGTCGGCGAGCTGCCGGCCGTCGGCTGGCTCGCCAACTGCGTGCACGGCGACGAGCCGTCGGGCACCGACGCGGCGACGTTCGTGCTCTACCACCTGCTGGCGGCGCAGGGCGATCCGCTGGTCGAGCTGGTGACGAAGGAACTGCTGCTCGGCGTCGATCCGCTGCAGAACCCCGACGGCCGCGATCGCTTCGTGCACTCGACGCGAGGGGCGCGCGGCCGCTGGCCGGATGCGACGCCGCTCGGCGCCGAGCACAGCCAGCCGTGGCCCGGCGGCCGCGTCAACCATGCGCTGTTCGACATGAACCGCGACTGGTTCGCGATGACGCAGCCGGAGACGCAGGCGCGTGTGCGCACGTTCCTCTCGTTCTGGCCGCTGCTCTACGTCGACCTGCACGAGATGGGCGGCAACTCGAGCTACTACTTCCCGCCGCCGGCCCAGCCGGTGAACCGCCAGATCACCAGCACGCAGCGCGAGTGGCTGGTCCGCTACGGCCGCAACAACGCGCGCTGGTTCGACCGCTACGGCTTTACCTACTTCACGCGCGAGTCGTACGACAGCTTCTATCCGGGCTATGGCGAAGGCTGGCCGACGTTCCACGGCAGCATCGGCATGACCTTCGAGATGGCGAGTGCGCGCGGCCTCGTCTACCGCCGCCGCGACGAGCAGCTGCTGCACTACCGCGACGGCGTGATGCGCCACGCGGTGGCGTCGATGGCGACGCTGGAGACGCTGGCGAAGGCGCCGAAGGAGGCGCTGCGGTCGTTCCTGCAGCATCGGCGGGCCGGCGTCGCGCGCGGCATCGACGGCGCGGTCAAGGCCTACGTGTTCCCGGATCAGGGCGATCGCACGCGCCTCGCGCGCTTGATGAACCTGCTGCTGGCGCAGGGCATCGAGGTGCAGCGCACGACGCAGCCGTTCACGGCGCCGGCGAAGTCGCTGCGGGCGAAGGCGGCCGACGCGGCGGCGCCGGTGGCGTTCGCGGCCGGCAGCTACGTGGTGGCGATGGACCAGCCGGCGAGTGCGCTGGCGACGGTGCTGCTGCAGCCGCACTTCGACATGGAGCCGGAGTTCCTCGCCGAGCAGAAGCAGCGCGAGACGAAGCGGCGCAGCCTCGAGTTCTACGACCTGACGGCGTGGGCGCTGCCGCTGCTGTTCGGCGTCGACGCGTACCCGCTCGGCGAACGGGTGCCCGGGCCGCTGCAGGCGTTGCGGGCCGGCGAGGCCAACGCGGGAGCGCCGCCGCTGCGCGAGGCGCCGCCGCAGGTCGCCTACGTCGTCGCCTGGGGCCACAACGGTGCCGCGGCGCTGCTCGCCGAGCTGCTGCGGCTCGGCGTCGTGGTGCGCAGCATCGACGAAGCGTTCGTGCTCGACGGCGTCGAGTATCCGGCCGGTTCGTACGTCGTGCGCGTGCACGGCCAGCCCAAGGACCTGCACGCGCGCATGCGCGAGCTCGCCCAGGCCCACGGGGTGTCGCCGTACTGCGCCGACAGTTCGTGGGTCGAACGCGGCCCCGACTTCGGCACCGACGAAGGGCTGACGTTGAAGGTGCCGCGCGTGGCGATGGCGTGGGACCGGCCGGTCGTCGCCAACAGCGCCGGCTGGCTGCGCTACCTGCTCGAGCAGCGCTACGGCGTGCCGGTGACGCCGCTGCGCACGCACGAACTCGGCCGCGTCGAACTCGACCGCTTCACCGTGCTGGTCCTGCCCGAGGGTGGCGACTACGCCGACGTGCTCGGCAAGCGCGGCACGGCGGCGATCACGGGCTTCGTCGAGCGCGGCGGTGTGCTGGTCACGCTCGGTTCGGCGTCGCGCTGGCTGATGGAGAAGGACGTCGGCCTCTTGGCCAGCGAGGCGGAGCCGCGGCAGGCGGGCAAGAACAAGAAGGCGGGGGAAGCCGGCAAACCGGCGGAGAAGCCCGCGGTGGACCAGCCGGCCGAGAAGGCCGCGGCGGACCAGCTCGCAGGCGAGGCTGCGAAGGACGGCGCGCCGAAGGGCGAGGCGACGGTGGCGAAGGGCGCCGACGCCGCGGCGCCGTTCGACTACGAGGCGGCGATCCGGCCCGACAAGGAAGCACCGCCGTCGACGCCCGGCGCGATCCTGCAGGTGCAGGTCGACGGCGAGCACTGGCTCGGCTTCGGCTACCGCGGCACCGCCAGCGTGGTGCACGACAGCGCCAACATCCTGACGCCGGTCAAGCTCGACCGCGGCACCAACGTCGCCATCTATGCGGTAGCCGACGAACTGGTGCAGGCGGGCTTCGTGTTCGACGACAGCCGCCGCCAGTTGCCGCAGAAGGCCTACCTCGTGCACCAGCCGCGCGGCCGCGGCCACGTCGTGGCGTTCGCCGAGGACCCGAACGTGCGCGCGTTCGCCGATGGGCTCAACCTGCTGCTGCTGAACGCCGTGTTGTCGACGGCAGGGCGCTGACCGGCCGGCGTGTCGACGGGGCGGTGGACCGAGTAGGAGGCTCGGATTCCTCCTCCGGTGGCGAACGACCTTCCGCCCTAGGCGGTTGGTGTTTCCACAACCTCGTCGTTTCGCCGCTCGCCGACGCCGATCTCCTCTGCGCAGTTCGGGGGTGGCTGCTTGATCGCCACCGCCGAGCCCCCCGAGAGCGCTGCGGCTGCTCGGCGATCGGAGCTGGCGACCGTCCATGCGGCGCTCGCTGGCGACCACGCGGCACAGATGCAGATGATGTCGGCCTTGGCGCCTCTGTCGCACGTGTTGCACGCATGCCTGGCGCGTTCGGGGCGCTATCTGCGTCTTCACGACGTCGAGGACGTGGTGCAGGCGACCCTGCTTGCGGTCTGGTCGAAGTTGCGTCAGTTCGACGGTCGCGCGTCGCTGCTGCAATGGGCCGTGGGTTTCGGCAAGCTCGAGTTGCGGAAGGCGATCTGTGCGAGGCGTCGTGTTCCATTGCGGTGGGCGGGTGCCGAAATCGCTGCCGCCCAACCGGATCCGTGCGCGATCGATCACGAAGTGGTTGCGCTGCAGCTCGCCGAGCTGCCGGCCGTCGAGAGGTCGGCGCTGACGATGAAGGTGCTGGAGGAACTCACCTTCGTCGAGGCCGCCGAACGAATGGGTGAGTCGGCGGGAACGGTCAAGACGCGCTACTACCGAGCCCTGTCGCGACTGCGAGCGCGCTGCGATCCCCATCGTCACGGCTGATCGGAGGCCGGGCGGCTTCGAGGCGACTCGTTTTCGACGGAGGCAGAACTTTTCGGCCGTGTCGGTGGGAGTAGCCCGGCGTCCACCCGATCTCACGGAACTCCTTCGTGGGGCGTGGCGGACATCACCCAATGGCAATCATGCTCTCCATCCGAACCTCTGCCTTGCTGCTCGCCGGCGCCAGCTTCTTCGCGGCGCGGACTTCTGCCCAGACCACCTACTTCGGTCCATGGGTCGACACCGGCTCGTCGACGTCGATCGAGCTGTACGTCGACGCCGTCTCCGGCGACGACAACAACAGCGGGATCGTCTTCGACCCCGCACAGCCGATGCGCACGCTGTCCGCGACCGTCGCGTTCGCGAACCAGCTCGTCGCCGGCGGCCTGGCGGTGACGATCAACGTGTTCCCCGGCACCTACGGGGTCGGCAATGGCGAGATTTTCCCCATCGCCTTTCCCGACCGCGGGCTGACCATCGAAGCCCTCGGGGTCGAGCCCGGCGCCGGCAATCGCGCACTGCTGACGCCGCAAGGCTTCCAGTTCGCACCCGGAACGCGGTCCGCGACCCTGCTGGTCGACACGTTCGGCGCACCGACGCTGCCCCCGAGCGTCATTCGAGGCCTCGAGATCCTGACCGATGGCGCGGCGAACGCCGTGCGCATCGACCCTGCGAACCCGCTGCCGGGCACGATGGAGTCGGCGGTCGAGGTGCGCGATTGCTTCATCCACGGCCTCGGCGGGCAACCGGCCGTCGAGGTGACCAACTCGGCGGGCCACTCCATTCCGCTGATGCACGAGTTCGAGTCCAACGTCATCGTCCACGACGGTCCGAACGGTGGCGCTGGGAAAACCGGCGTGCGGGTGTTCAATACCAGCCCCGCACCGTCGTCGGTGATGTTCCGGTCGAATCAGATCGCCCGCTTCCAAACGAACCTGGAAGTCAATCCGGGCATCCAGTCGCCGGCGCAGCGAGAGCAGTGTCGACCGCGCCTGTTTTCCAACATCATCCAGGTGGCCCAGAACAACGTGGTGCTGACGGACTGCAACGCCCTGCTGGTCAACAACACGATCGCCTACGCGCTCAACCTCAGCACCACGATCAACGCCTACGGTCTGCTGACCAGCGTTGCGTCACGGCACGTGCTGATCAACAACCTGTTCTGGAACCCGAGCTTCGACCAGAACTTGAACTTCGTGGCGGCCGAAAGCCCGGCGGAAGCGGCGATCCAGATCGGATCGGTCGGCACCATCGCCCGCGACATCTGGACGAACGGCACTCCGGTCGACACGCAGCTGTCGCGCAACAACTGCAACGAGGACGGCACGACGTGGCTCATGGAGAACGGAGCGCCCGACCTGACCGACGTCCGGATCCAGCCACGCTTCGCCGGCTCGACCGCCCTGTTCGCGAACGATGCGCACCCTCGCTTCGCCCGGTTGCCTGCATTGCCGAACCTGCCGAAGGACCTGCACCTGAGCGCGTTCTCGCTGCTGATCGACGCCGGCACGTTGGCGGCGGTCCAGGACACCATTCCGCCCATCAACACGCCGGCCATCTCGGTGGAAACTCTCGGCGCCACGGGCATCTCCGTTCGTCGCGACGTGAACCTCGACGTCGATCTCGATCCGCGGCTCGGCGGCGTCGCCATGCTGATGCCCGACATCGGCGGTGACGAGGCCACCGACGGCACACGACTTCGTCGCGACGTCGGCGCCCCCCTCCCCGAGCGTCTCGACACGATCGGCAATCTGCGGCCACTCGCGCTCAATCCCAACAACATCGATCACCGCACCAGCCTGCTGATCGACATGCCCGCCGGCGCGAATCGCAACTTCCTGGTGATGATGTTCATGGGAGGCGGTTTCGAAGACGGCCTGACGATCGCAGAACCCGTGGGCGGCGGTCTGACGCGGATGCATTTCGTGTCCAACAGGTCGATGTACCAGAGTTCGGTCGTGAACATCCCTGGTGTGGTCAGCGGCCAGCTCGCGTTCGACCCGTTCACTCCTGGTTCGACCACGTCTCTCGGCTTCGCGGTGGTGCCCGGCAGCGCCAACATCTTGATTCCCGGCGGCACGACCGCGAGCTTCCTGCTCGATCCGCCGGCGCTCGGTCTTGGTGTCGGTGGCGTCGCCCCGGCCGCCACGACCCCCATCTTCTTCGACGAAGGGGAGGTGTTCGTCCAGGCCATCGTCGTCGAGTTCGATGCGAACGGCAACGTGATCTCCGGCCGCATCACGAACAGACTGCCGATCGAGTACAACAAGTGAAGGGAAGTCGCGGACCATTGCGCTGAAGCGCGATCGACGCGGGTCGAGCCTTGGCGCTGGCTTCGGGTGCGCGTCGGGGCAATTCGGCTGCCGATGCCGCAAGCGGCGCGGCGAGGCCTGTTCGACAGGTCCCCGCCGCCGATGGGCGTCGGCGCGTCGGCGGCGGCAGGTGGAAGCTGCGCGCATTTTCGTGGAATCCACCTCCGGTCGGCGACCGCCTTGCCGCCTTACCCGGTTGGTGCTCCTCTGATCGTGCTTCCCTTCCCTCTCCTCGCCCCGATGCCCGCCGACGACTCCGGCCAACCGCCGCAGCCGATGCCGCAGCCGCCGTACACCGGCGGCGAACGCGCCCGCCTCGAAGCGTGGTGCGAACGGCACTACGCCGAGGTGCAGGCGCGCGTGCACCAGCTGCTGGCGCAGGACGTGCGCCGCGGGCGGCCGTGGCTGGCGGCGATGCTGAGCACCGGCGACATCGTGCACGAGGTGTTCCTCGGGGTCGTGCGCGACTTCGCCGGTTTCCGCGGCCACAGCGAGGGCGAGTTCGTCGCCTACCTGGCGCGGCTCGTGCGCAATCGCCTGATCGACACCGTGCGGCACCACCAGGCGGCGCGCCGCGATCGCCGGCGCGTCGCCGACGAACTGCCCGACGTGCCGGCCTCGGAACGTTCGCCCGGTTCGAAGCTCGGCGGCCGCGACGACGCCGAACAGCTGGCGGCCATCCTGCAGACGTTGCCCGAACGCGACCGTGCGTTGCTGCGCGGCCGGCTCGAGGACGAAGAGCCGTTCCAGGATCTCGCCGAAGCGCTCGGCTATGCGTCCGCCGACAGTGCGCGTAAGGCGTTCTGCGCCGTGCAGGCGCGCGTGCTGGCGAAGCTGCAGCTGGCGCAGCGGAGGCAAGCGTGAGCTCCGGGCCTGGCGAACCGCTGCCGGAAGCAACGTCGCCCGGCGACGACGAGCCGTTGGCGCGGCTGCTGGCGCAGGCGCTGGAGATCATCGAGCGCGGCGACACCGTGGTGATCGCCGAACTGTGCAAGGACCACCCGGAACTGCAGGACGCGGTCGCCGCCGCCTTGCGGCAGGCGCCGACGCTGCGCGAGCTGCACCGTTCCGCCGGCGACGTCGACCAGCAGCTCGGCTCGAGCCTCGGCGATCGCTACCAGCTCGAACAGCGCATCGGGGCCGGCGCCATGGGTGTCGTCTACGCGGCGCGCGACCAGCGGCTGCAGCGCGACGTCGCGATCAAGGTGTTGCGCCCCGACCTCGTGGTCGGCGCGCGCATGGATGCGCGGCTCGCGCGCGAAGCCGAGGTGCTGGCCAAGATCCGTCACCCGAACGTCGTCACCGTGCACGATCGTGGGCGCGCCGGCGACGGCCGCACGTTCCTCGTGCTCGAACGGCTGCAGGGCTGCACGCTGGCCGAGCTGCTGCGCGGCGATGCGGCGCCCGGCATGGTGCGGTCGTCGTCGGCGCGCCTCGCGCGCTTCCGCCAGGAACTCGGCGATGCCGCGGTCACCAGCGACAGCGACGTACGGCAGGTCGTCGACTGGACGGTGCAGGCGTGCCGCGGCGTCGAGGCCGCGCACGACGCCGGCGTCGTGCACCGCGACCTGAAGCCGTCGAACCTGTTCCTCGAGCGCTTGGGCCGCGTCGTCGTGCTCGACTTCGGCATCGTCTCGGTCGGCGAGAACCCGACCGTCGGCAGCGACGGCTATCCGCTCGGCACCCCGGCCTACATGCCGCCCGAACAGGTGCAGCCGTCGGCGGCTCCGGACGTGCGCTGGGACGTCTACGGCCTCGCCGCCACGCTCTACCACCTGCTGACCGGCCGCGCGCCGTACTCCGGCACGCTGCCGCAGGTGCTCGACGCGCTGCGGCACCAGGATCCGGAGCCGGCCGACCGGCTGCGTCCCGGCCTGCCCGTCGACCTCGTCGCCGTGCTCGAGAAGGGCATGGCGCGCGCGCCGCACGAACGCTACGCGACCGTCGCCGAGTTCGCCGCCGACCTGGTCGCGTGGCGCGAGTTCCGGCCGGTGACGGCTCGCCGCCGTTCGTGGTTCGCGTCGGCGCAGCGGCGGCTGGTGCGGTCGCCGTTCGCGCGCGCGCTGTCGCTGCTGGTGGTGCTGCTGACGCTGGTCGCTGCGGGCTGGCAGTGGTCGGTGGTGCACGCAGCGCAGCTTGCCGCACGCGAACGCACGTTCTGGGCGCAGCTGCCGCCGTCGCTGATCAACGACCTGCCGCAGAACCGCGCCAGCAACGCGCTGCGGCGCGACGCCGAGTTGGATCGCATGCTGGCAGAGTGGGTCGAGATCGCCGCGGAACCGTGGGTGCCGCACGCGTTGCGCGCGATCCATCGCTCCGACGGCGGCGACTTCGCGGGGGCCGCGGCGGACGTCGCGGCGATCGTGCAGTTGGGCTCGGCGCCGTTCGCCGAGGCCGCGCTGGCGGCGTATCGCGAGCAGCGGCTGCCGGAGATCGCGGCGCAAGCACCGGCGGTGGGTGGGTTCCACGACCGCTTCCTGCTGGCGCTGCATGCGATCCGCAGCCTCGAGCTGCCACCGCCGTGGGTGCGGGCGATGGTCGAGGCCGACGAAGCCGTCGTGCGTCAGCCGGGCTTCGCCGAGCTGTGGCTGATCCTGCGCATGTTCGAGACCGAGGCGCTGCCGGAGCGATCCGAGGTCGTGCCCGGCTTCCTGATGCTCGAGCGCTCGATCGCGCAGGTGGTGGAGCGGCGGGGGCACGAGAGCGCGATCCTGCTGCACGTCGACTCGGTCGCGATGCTCTACCAGGGACGCAAGACGGAAGCTCGGCGCGTGGTCGAACGTGGGTTGCGGCTGGTGCCTCGCGACTTCTCGCTCGAGATCCATCTGGCCACGACGTGCCTGCACGCCGGCGCGCACGAGGACGCGCGAGCCGCCTGCGAGCGGGCGATCGCCCTGCAGCCGCGGTCCCTCGAGGCGCACGTGACGCTGGGGGACACCTTGGTCGCCCTCGGCCGCATCGACGACGCCGAACGGCTGTTGTCGGCGCCGGTGTTCCAGGAGGAGCCGCGCGGCGTCGCCAAGCGCCATCGCCAGCACGGCCATGTCTGGCTGGCTCGCTACGACGCGGTGCGCAAGGCTGCCGCTGCCGACCCCGCCCAGCGGCAGGTCGCCCGCGGGCACGTCGAGCGCGCGCGCGAACGCTACGACGCCGCCGCGGCATCGGGCGCCGTCGACGTCGCCCTCGAGCAGGTGCTGTGCCGCGCCCTGCTCGGCGAGTCGCTGCGCTTCGGTGAACTGT
>CANGSN010000044.1 GCA_947455805.1 Planctomycetota bacterium | reverse complement strand
CGGCCAGCAACTCGTGCGCCAGCGCCCCGTCGTGCGCACCGTCGTGCAGGACCTCGGCTCGCGCGTCCGCCAGCTGGCGCGCCGTCGCCGCCGGATCGGCAGCCGCCTCGTGCAGCAGGGCGCGCAGGCGCTGGAGGGACGGCGAGGGATCGGACTTCATGCGGCCCGCGGGCGACGGGCCGCGATCATAGGAACGCCCGCGACGTCGTCACGGACGTTCTTCGGCGCTCACGTTTCGCGGCTCACGGACTTCGCCACTCGCCGACTCCGCGTCACCACGGGCGACGGAAGTCGATCTCGTCGTTCGGCACCTCGCCGCGGTACTCGAGCGTCATGCGGCCCTGGCCCATGCCCCGGGGGCCCTGCACGCGGCGGTCCCCTTCGATCTCGAGCCGCTTCACCATGCCGGTCTCCTCGTCGCACAGGAGCCACGCCTGCTGCACGCGCGCGCGGGCCGCCCGCCGCCCACGCGCCTCGATGCGCAGCACGGCCCGCCCGTCGGCATCGGTCTCGCGACCGACGACCTGCAGTTCGCAGTCGCCCGGCAGGCGCTTCACCATGTCGTGCACGTCGAGGTAGCCGACGTCGAGCGCCTGGCCGAACTGCTGCAGCAGCCGTTCGCGCTCGGCCATCGGCACCGCGTTGCGGATCATGCCGTTGCCGGCGGTGAACCACGTCTCCTGGCCGTCGCCACCGAGCTGCACCTCGCCGAACTGCATGGCGCCGAGGCCGAACTTGCCGCGCAGCAGGAAGCGGCTGCCGGGGCGCGTGAACAGCTCGAAATCGTGCTGCACCGGCGGGCGGCCGTTGTCGCCGTCGCTGCGGATCTCGAGCGAGTAGCGCCGGACGACGTCGCGGCCGAGTTCGGCCGCAGCACGCTCCACCGCGGCGACCGCGGTCGGCGTCGCCGTCGGCAACGCCATCCAGACACCGAAACACGCCAGCAGCAGCGCCGCCGCCGCCACCGCGAGCCAGTGCCGGCGCGGGCCTTGGATCACGCGCTCGCGGTCGATCGCCGCCAGGATCGCGGCGACTCGCCCTTCACGCGCCGCAACGTCGGGCGAGTGCATGGCGCGCAGCAGGCCGTGCACGAAGCGCTGGTCGGCGAGCCACGGCCTCGCGTCGGCGGGCACCTCGACCGGGGCCGGACCGTCGGCCAGCGTGTCGTCGAGTTCGCGCCAGGCGTCGGGCACCAGTTCGCGGCCGCGGCCGCCCTGGCCGTCCTGTCCGTCCCGATCGTTGGTTCCGTCGATGTTCATGCGACCTCCCCTTCCGGCAGCTTGCTGCGCAGGCAACGGTGCAGCTGGGCCCGCCCGCGCTGCAGGTGCTTCTTCACCGCTTCGAAGCCGATGCCGAGCCTGTCGGCGATCTCCTTGCAGTGCATGCCCAGTTCGTAGTGCATCTTGATCGACTCGCGCTGCGCCCCGCTGAGCACCGAGAGGCAGTCGCGCAGCGCATCGAGCTTCTCGCCGAAGGTGTCGCCCTGCAGCCGGGCGAACTCGCGGAAGCTGTCGTCGATGCGGCCGAGCACCTCGTCGTCGCAGTAGTGCACGCGGCTGCGGCCGAGCTTGCGGCGGTGGTTCAGCACCAGCTTGGCGGCGATGCCGCGCACCCACGGGCCGAACGGCAGCTTGCGGTCGTAGCGGTCGAGGATCCGCCAGGCGACCAGGAACGTCTCCTGCAGCACGTCCTCGGCGGCGACGTTGTCGCGCAGCGTCGACAGCAGGAAGGCCCGCACCGAATCGATGTGCTCGCGGGTCAGGATCTCGAACAGGTCGCGGGAGTCCACAGGCGGCGGATTGTCGCCAGGGCTGCAGGCCGGGACAGGGGGCGCAGGAAGTTCGGAAGACAGCCGACCGGATCGCACCGAGGCGTCCATGCGGCCGGGCTCACGTTCGCCCGCCCGGGGCTGGCTGCCATCGCCCTGCAGCGGCAGCGAAGCCGGGGTGCGCGGCGAGCGCACTCGGGCGGCGGGCTCGACCTGCGACGGCCGCGCGACCCAGCGCTCCAGCATCGCAAAGCCGAATTCGGCGACCAGCACCGCGTGCACGAGCCCCGCCGCCTACGCGAGGCGGTGGCCGCACCGGCACAGCACCTTCAGGTCGTTCCGCTCTTCGGATGTGGCATTGCTGCCGCCCAAGGCGACAGCGAACACCCGCCGAACGCGGCGCACACCGTGGCGGACGACGAGTCTCCCGGGCGAGCCCCATGCACCATCCACAACGCCGGCAGGTTGCGCAGGAGGTCTTGCCATGGGCGAGCACAGCCAGCGGGATCGGATCGCCGAAGCTGGGACGAGATGGCGGGATGCCATGTTGGCCTCTGCTTCACGAGCACTTTCCGCCGCGAGACTGCGCGACGCCGGCATCGCAGCGCCTTGACCGCGGCGAGAGCATCTTGTATTAGTGCCGTTTCAAGTGCCGAAGCGCTCCACGAAGCCCCGTCGCACCAAGCCGCGCCAAACCGAGCTGCCGTTCCGCCAGCACGGCGGCGCGCGCAAGGGTGCTGGCCGCAAGCCCAAGGCCGACCGCGCCGGCGTGGCTCATCGCCAACGTTCGGCGTTGGCGACACGGCACCCAGCCCACGTGACCCTGAAGCTGCGCCCAGGCCTGCGGCCGCTGCGCCGCCAGGCCGAGCGCGCCGCAATCCTCGCCGCGTTCGCGCGCGGCAAGGATCGCTTCGGCTTCCGCCTCGCCCACTTCACGATCCAGGACGACCACCTGGACCTGATCGCCGAGGCCGACGACCGCCTCGCGCTGCGTCGCGGTCTGCAGGGCCTCGCGATCCGCATCGCCCGCGCGCTGAACAAGCTGTGGTCGCGCCGGGGCAAGGTGTTCGCCGACCGCTACCACGACCGCATCCTGACCTCGCCGCGCGAAGTCAGGAATGCGCTCGTCTACGTACTGGGCAACGGCAAGCACCACGCGGCCGCGGGCCGCATGGTGCGGGTTCCTCAGGCCATCGACATCTACTCGAGTGCGCCTTGGTTCGATGGTTTTCGCGAACGCATCGTGGTGCGCGGCATCGACACGATCGAGCCGCCGCTGGCAGCGGCTCGATCGTGGCTGCTGCGCCTCGGCTGGCGACGACACGGCCTGCTCGACATCCACGAACTCCCCGCCACCGGCTGAGGCCGCACGCCCCACCGATGCGCACCGCGGCCTACGTCTACACGGGCTGGCACCCGATCGCCGAGCGCTCTGCGTCGTTCCACCCGGGCTTCACCGAGTGGGAACTGGTGCGCGCCTGCCGCCCGCGCTTTCCGGGCCACAGCCAGCCGAAGGTGCCGCAGCTCGGCGAGTACGACGACACCGACCCGGTCGCGTTCGGCCAGCGGCTGGCCCTGGCGCGAGCGCACGGCGTCGACGCGTTCGTGTTCGGCGTGTTCTGGTGCCGCGGCAAGCGCGTGTTCGAACAGGGCCTCGACCGCGGCTTCCTGCAGGGCCCGCTCGGCGCCACCGCTCCGTTCGCCTGCATGTGGGCCAACCGCATGCCGCGCCGCGTGCTGCCGGTGCTGCGCGCCGACGCACCGGTGCTCGATCCGTCCCGCTTCGTGCCGAGCGACGTCGACGACTTCGTGCAGTTCGTGGCGATGCTGGCAACCAACTACTTCGCCCGCCCGAACTACCTGACGGTCGGCGGTCGCAGCTACCTGTCGATCTTCGACAGCACGTTCTTCGTCAAGGAACTCGGCGACGCCGGCGCGCGCGCGGCGATCGCCGAGGCGCGCCGCTGGCTGCGCGAGCACGGCCACCGCGACCTGCACCTCGCCGCCATCGAACCGAACGTCGAGGCGCTGCCGCGTGTGCGCGCGCTCGGCTTCGACAGCGTCACCCACTACGTCTTCCTGCCGGACTGGAAGGGGCCGTTCGCGCAGGACTACCGCGAGTACGCGGCGCTGCGCGCCACGCAGTGGGCGTCGTTCGCCGAGCGCTCGGGCCTGCCCTACATGCCGTCGGTGGCGCCCGGCTGGGACGCGAGCGCACGCGGCGCCGACTTCGGCGACAAGCGCCCCGACAAGTATCCGTGGTGGCCGGTCGTCACCGGCGAGCACCCCGAGCACTTCCATGCGGCCCTGCGCCGCGCGCGCGCGTTCCGCTCGCCGGTCGGCGGCGTCGACGACCCGCTGCTGCTGGTCGCGTCGCTGAACGAGTGGAGCGAGGGCCACTACCTCGAACCCGACGAACGCTTCGGCAGCGGCTGGCTCGAAGCCGTGCGCGACAGCCGCTGAACCCGTTCTCCACGATGAACGTCGCCGCCCTCGAACTGCTCGTCCCCGGCACGCTCGGCCTGCTGCTCTGCGGCTTCGGCGCCTGGCGCTGCGCCACCACGCTGCGCCTCGCCCGCAGGAGCCGCGATTGGCCGACGGCGAAGGGACGCATCGTCGCCTGCAGCACCCGCGTCGTGCGCAAGAGCCACGGCAACCCAGGCGTGCGCGTCGACGTCGAGTACGAGTTCGAGGTCGGCGGCGTGGCCGCAGCCCTCGCCGGCTGACGGCTACTTCACGACGCGCGCCGGCATCGGATCGGGCGCGCACGCTTCGAACACCGCCCCTATGCCACCACAGCGCTTCGCCAGCGCCGGCAGGAAGGCGTCCATCGTCGCCGTGTGGCCGAACAGAAAGCGCGCGAGGCAGCGGAAGACGACGTTGTCGACCTCGCCGTGCTCGGTCAGCGTCAGCGTCGTGCGTCCGTCCCGCTCGTCGAGCCGCAGCGTCCACGTGCCGCCGAACGGCGAGCCCTCGGTGACGATGCGGGTCACGAACAGGCGATCCGGCTCGCGCCGCTCGATCGCGAGGTCCATCGGCCCGTGCGGGCCGACCTCGCGGAACACGCGGCAGCCGTCGCGATCGGGCAGCCACTGCACGGACTTCACGCCCGGCGCCCACTGCGGGTAGGCCTCGATGTCGGCGATCGCAGCGAACACGACCTTGGCCGGCACCGGCAGCAGCATGCGCTTCGCGGCGGCGTGCGCCTTCGGCAGGAACGCGCCGACGATCGCGACCAGCGCCACCACACCGACCAGCACACACAGGGTGATCCACACGTACTTCATGGCAGTTCCGCTCCGGACGAACGCGCCGATCGTCCTCAGCTCGCTCCGGCCCCACCGTTCCAGCCGCGCGCGCCGACGTAGGCGACGGCGTCGACCTCGATCTGGAAGCCGTAGTGCAGCGGCCCGACCGGCACCGCGGCGCGCGCCGGCCGGTGCTCGCCGAACACCTCGGCGTAGACCGCGTTGAACTCGGCCCAGTGCTCTTCGGTGGTCAGGTAGGCGGTGACCTTGACGACGTCGCGCAGCGACGCATGCGCCGCCGCCAGCGCCGCTTCGACGTTCTGCAGCACGACGCGCACCTGCTGCGCGAACGGCATCGCCGGGTCCTTCACGCCGCTCGGCGGGATCGGCAGCTGGCCGGAGACGAAGACGAAGCCACCGGCGGCGACGGCGTGCGAGTAGTGTCCGCCGGGCGTGACGCCGGCCTGGTTCTGGCGGAAGGTGCGGAGGTCGTCGTGCATTCTGCGATCCTACGGGGACGGCGCCCGACCCGCCGCGTGCCGACACCGCCGGATTTCCTGAACCCTCCGCCGCGACCCGCGCGACTCCAGCCGCGATGCCTTCCGTGCGTTCCGACCCGACGACCGCGCCTTCGACCGACGCCGTAGCCCTGGCGCCGCACGCGCCGATGCTGCAGCGCTACCTGTTCGTGCTCGGCGCGCGCGGCGATCGCATCGACGATCTCGTCCAGGAGGTGTTCGTGCTGGCGCTGCAGAAGGAACTGCCGCCCGACGAGCCGGGCCGCCGCGGCGCCTTCCTGCGCGGGGTCGCGCGCAACCTGCTGCTGCGCGACCGCCGCAGCGAAGCCGCGCGCCGCGAGATCGAGATCGCCGACGAGGTCTGGCAACGGCAGTGCGACGACGGCGATGGGGAAGAACGGCTCACCGCGTTGCGCGCGTGCGTCGCCGGCTTGCCGCAGAAGAGCCGCGAGCTGCTGCAGCGCTGCTACGCCGACGGGGCCGGCCGCGCCGAGCTCGGCGGCGAGTTCGGGCTCGCGCCCGAAGGCGTGAAGACGACCCTGCGCCGGCTGCGCGAAGGCCTGCGGCGCTGCATCGAACGACGACTGCGAGGAATGCGATGAACGACGACTCGATGCGCGAAGCCGCGGCGGAACGACTGCTGACGGCGGAACTCGTCGCCGTGCTGGCGCCCAGTGCGACGGCGAAGGCGATCGCATGGTGGCCGCGCTGGGCCGCGGCGGCGGTCGCGGTGTTCGGGCTGGTGACGGTGCTCGGGGTCGCGGCGCTGCGGGCGCGCGAGGGAACGTTCGCGCAGCAGCCCGCGTTCGACGCGCTCGATCCGGCGTTCAACGAGGAATGGCCCGTCACTCCACGGGCAGTCCCCATCGCCGACTGGACGCAGCTGAATGCCGCACCGGCGGACGCCGACTCCATCTACCTGCGCCCTGCGACCCAAGACCTGCTCGCCGCGGCCGCAAGACGTCCGGGACTGAAGCGGCTCGCCGCCCATCCGGCTCGCGATGGCTCGACGTTGTCCCTGGGCATCTTGTCGGTTGCCCGTGAGCTCGAGACCCTGAGCCTCAGCTCGCCGTTCCCGGCCGGCGAGCTGCGGGAGCTTCGCCATCTCCAAAGCTTGCGGCGATTGACTCTCGGCGTCGACCTCGACGAAGCGACGGCACGGGCCATCGCCGAGGCTCCGTTCCTGAGGGCCCTCGTCCTGGGCCGGAGTGCTCCGAGCCCCGACGGCGTGCGTGCTCTGTCGGGCCTGCCCGATCTCGAGTTCCTCGGCATCCACACGGCCGGTTCGAACTCGAACGACCCCGCATGGATGAACGAACTGCCCCGACTGCGCAGCCTGAAGGGCCTTCGGCTCGAAGGGGTGACACCGCCAGACAACCTGGCCGCGATCCTGTCGCAGCTGCCACAGCTCCGCCTGCTCCAGCTGGTGCACGTCCAGGCCAACGACTCGGTACTCGCTGCGGTGCCCATCTGGATCGAACGCTTGCAGCTGGGCGACCTCCGCGGCGCATCGGCCTCGGCACTGCTCGACCTGAGCCGCTGCCGCAAGCTGCGCTCGCTCGGCTTGCGGGCTCTGCGGTCTGGCCACGACGACACCGTGTGCGAGCTGGTGCGCCGACTGCCGCTCGAGCAGTTCGAGGACTTCGTCGGTGCGCCGAGTGACGAGCTCTGGAAGGTGCTGCAGGAGAAGGCCAGCCTCCGCTTGCTCCGCATCAGGATGCAAGGAGAAGACCTGGCACCCCACATCCAAAGGGCCGCGAGCTGCCGTGCCCTCGAAGTGCTCGAACTGGTCACCGCCGAAGTCCCGGCCGTCGACAGCTTCCGCCCCCTGCTCGAACTGCCCGTCCTGCGACGCATCCACATCTACGTGCACAACGGAACGCCGTGGCAGCCAATGCCAGCTCCGGAGCTGCCAGAGCTACGCGCCATGTTCCCTGGCCGGCTCGCGGTCTTCGTGGACTGACCAGCCCGCCCGCCACCCGAGCCCGCGAGAAACCGCGAGAGCCACCGCCGCCGGCGCCCTAGGCTAGCCCGCGTGCCGAAGCGCCGCCACACGCCCCGTCGCCGCAGACCCTGGTGGGCCACGCTGCCCACCGAGGAGCTGCTCGACGTGCGCCTGTGCGACCTCGACCTGCAGCTCGACGGCACCGCGCTGTCGGCGCGCATCGACAAACTGCACGACGAACTGCACCGCACAGGCCTCGTCTTCCGGCCGTACGTCTACCTGTCGGTCGACTGGTTCACGCCCGAAGGCTCGACCGGCTTCGCGGTGCCGTTCTATCTCGCGCACCGGCGGCTGGCGCAGCTCGAGCACCACCAGATGTTCGAGGCCGAAGGCACCGCGCACGAGCTGTGCATGAAGCTGCTGCGGCACGAGGCGGCGCACGCGTTCGACAACGCCTACCGCCTGCACCGCCGCGCCGACTGGCGCGAGACGTTCGGCCGCTACAGCGCGCCGTACCGCAGCGCCTACCGCGTGCGTCCGACGAGCCGGCACTTCGTGCAGCACCTCGACCACTGGTACGCGCAGAGCCATCCCGCCGAGGACTGGGCCGAGAGCTTCGCCGTGTGGATGACGCCGCAGAGCCGCTGGCGGCAGACGTACGCCGAATGGCCGGCGCTGCGGAAGCTCGAAGCGCTCGACACCATGGTGCGCGACGTCGGCGACCTGCCGCCGTTCGTGCGCAGCACGGACCGCCCCGACTCGCTGCCGAAGCAGCGCATCACGCTGCGCGAGTTCTACCGGAGGAAGAAGGCGACCTACGCCAAGGAGCCGTGGCGCTTCGACCGCGAACTGAAGCTGGTGTTCGCGCCGGCCGCGGCGACGGCGCGGCGCGAGCACGCGGCGACGTTCCTGCTGCGCGAACGCGTGGCCCTGCGCGCGCGCGTGTCGTCGCTGACCGGGCAGTACCGCTACGTCGTCGACCAGGTGCTGGAGACGATGGTGCAACGCTGCCGTGAACTCGACCTGCGCATCGCGCGCCCGGGCCCGGAGACGCGGCTCGGCGCGGCGGTGCTGACGACGATGGCGACCCAACAGCTGGCGCGAGGACACCAACCGAGGTTCCGCCGATGAGGGAGCGATGAGGAAGCTGCGCGTGCTGGTGGCGATGCACGAAGAACTGGTGCCGCCGCCCGATGCCGAGAAACTGCCGGCGAGTGCGACCTGGGACTACCAGATGGAGCTCGACGTCGTGCGCACGCTGCGCGACCTCGGCCACGAGGTGACGACGCTCGGCGTCGGCGAGGAACTGCGGCCGGTGCGCGACGCGATCGCCGAGCAGAAGCCGCAGGTGCTGTTCAACATCCTCTCGTGGTTCCACGGCGTCGTCGCCTACGAGGCGCACTTCGTCAGCTTCCTCGAGCTGTGCAAGCAGCCTTACACGGGCTGCAACCCGCGCGGCATCACGCTGGCCGGCGACAAGGCCCTCAGCAAGCAGATCCTGACCTGGCACCGCATCCCGGTGCCGGCGTTCGCGGTGTTCCCGCTGCGCACGCGCAAGGCGAAGCTGCCGCGTCGCATGACGTTCCCGGTGATCGTCAAGTCGGCGATCGAGCACGGCAGCGCCGGCATCGCGCAGGCGTCGGTCGTGCGGACCGACGACGAGCTGGCCGAACGCGTGGCGTTCCTGCACCGCACGCTGCAGACCGACGTCGTCGTCGAACAGTTCCTCGCCGGCCGCGAGTTCACCGTCAGCGTGCTCGGCAACGAACGGCTCGAGACCTTCCCGATCTGGGAGCTGTGGTTCGACAAGCTGCCGGAGGGCAACGAGCCGATCGCGACGGCGCGCGTGAAGTGGGACGTCGACTACCAGAAGCATGTGGGCCTGCGCACCGGCCGCGCCCGCGACCTGCCGGCCGACGTCGAAGAGCGCATCCACGCGATCGCGCGCCGCACCTACCGGGCGCTGCACCTGTCGGGCTATGCGCGCATCGACCTGCGCATGGACGCAGAGGGCCGCGTCTACGTGATCGAGGCGAACGTCAACAACGATCTGACGCCGGGCGAGGACTTTCCCGACTCGGCGGCGAGCGCCGGCGTCGACTACCCCCAGCTGCTGCAGCGCATCGTGTCCACTGGACTTGCCTACAAGCCGGCGTGGAAGGTCGAGTAAGGTGTCGCCGCCCTCTCGCATGAACACCCTGCCCGAAGTCACCGCCTACATCGCCCGCTCGCCGGAGGACCAGCAGGAGCTGCTGCAGCGCCTGCGCGCGATGATCCGCGAACGCCTGCCCCAGCTGACCGAAGCCTTCGCCAGCGGCATGCCCGTCTACACCGCCGGTGCGCAGCCAGGTGCGACCTGGCGCTGCGGGTTCGCCAGCCGCAAGAAGGGCGTCATGTTCTACGCGATGGACGAAGCGCTGCTCGACGGCTTCGCCGAGGAGCTCGGTACGCTGCGCAGCGGCAAGAGCTGCGTCGAGATGAAGGTGACGAAGAAGCGCACGCTGGTCGACGTGCTCGGTCTCGTCGACCGCATCCTCGGCGCGATTGCGGCCAAGGGCGCAGCCGGTCCGACGACGAAATCCTGACGGTCCGCGACCGGCGACGACGTTTCGACGACGGGGCCCCGAGGCCGCCACCTCCGGTGGCCAGCTCCTCATCCCGATCGCCATGAATTCCGTCGCCGTCCCGTTCCTGTTCCTGCTCTCGCTCGCCGCCGTCCCGCTCGCCGCCCAACAGGCGGAGATCAAGGACAACCACCTGAAGTTCAACGGCAAGTCGTACTTCAAGGCCGGCGCCGAATCGGTCGAGCTCGGCTCCTACGGCGAGAAGAAGTCGCCGCTGACGAAGGCCAACTACCTCGAGGTGCAGGGCCACATCCCGCACGACAAGCTGAAGGTGCGCACGGCGACGGTCGTCGACATCAACTTCAAGAACTCGAGCGAGAAGGACTTCAAGGCCGGCGTCGTCGCCGGCGCCGTCGGCGGCAACCTCGACACCGCGTGGAAGCGCCTCGACAAGGGCGAGCTGAAGCTCGTGAAGTTCGAGGTCGAGCCGGTCGACATGAAGAACGCGATCAACGACAGCCCTGCCGCCCGCGACAACCTCGACAAGTACGGCAACGACGCGCGCGTCTGCCACCAGATCTTCGTCGTGCTCGAGGCGACGGTCGCCACCAAGATCACCAACAGCACGTCGCTGTCGGCCGCCGGCACCAACGGTGCCTTGACCGTCACCGCCAAGGCGACCGCGAAGAACGAGAAGGACACGGTCGTCACGCTGTCGAAGGGCACGACCTACGCGTACCTGCTGGTCAAGATCGACTGGGACAAGAAGGACGGCAAGAAGGTCGTCGAGAAGCTGACCGACGACCAGTTCAGCCTGAACTGATCGGACCGGTCGCCGGCGCGCTCACTCCGCGTCGGGCCCCCACGGCGTCGTGCGGCGCCGTTCGCCGCCGCCGTGGCGCAGCTTGTCGTCACCGTGGCGATCGCGGATCGCGTCCATCGCCTTCAGCAGCTGGTCGCGCTTCTTCGGCGCCGGCGCGAACAGCGAGCCCTGGGCCGGTGCAGCGCCGGCCACCAGCTGCGCCGCCGTCAGGCCGAGCAGGCGCACGCCGCGCGAACGTTGCCACGCCACCGCCAGCAGGCCGCGCGCGGTCTGGTAGAGCACCTGGTCGTCGTTGGTCGCTTGCACCTTCTGCTGCCGCACCAGCGTCGTGAAGTCGCCGTAGCGCAGCTTCAGCCGCACGACGCCGCCGCGCACGCCCGCCTTGCGCAGGCGGCGCCCGACCATCTCGGCGAGCTGCAGCAGGATGCCGTGCACCTCGTCCGGGTCGTGCAGGTCGTCGACGAACGTCAGCTCGTGGCCGATCGACTTCGCCTGCCGCTCGGCTTCGACCTCGCGCGGATCGAGGCCGTTCGCCAGCACGTAGAGGTGCGGCCCGAGGCTGTCGCCGAAGGCCGTGCGCAGCTGCGCTTCGTCGTGCCGCTGCACGTCGCCGATCGTGCGCAGGCCGGCGCGTTCGAGCTGCTGCTGCGTCACCGGGCCCACGCCCCACAGCTTCGCCACCGGCAGCGGCGCCAGGAACGCCTTCTCCGTGCCCGGTGGCACGACGACGAGGCCATCGGGTTTGCGCAGGTCGCTGGCGACCTTGGCGACGTACTTCGACGTCGCCACGCCGACCGACACGGTGAGCTGCGTCAGGGCCTTCACCTCGGCCTTGATGCGCGCGGCGATCGTCGGCCCGTCGCCGAACAAGGCACGGCTGCCGGTGACGTCGAGGAACGCCTCGTCGAGCGACAGCGGCTCGACCGCGTCGGTGAAGCGCTCGAACACCGCCTGCACCTGGTCGGACACCGCGGCGTAGACGTCCATGCGCGGCGTCACGAAGATGCCCTGCGGGCACAGCTGCTTGGCGCGCACGCCGGGCATCGCCGAGTGCACGCCGAAGCGCCGCGCCTCGTAGCTGGCGGTGCTGACCACCTGCCGCGGTCCGCTGCCGCCGACGATCACCGGCTTGCCGCGCCACTCCGGGTGGTCGCGCTGCTCGATGGCCGCGTAGAACGCGTCCATGTCGGCGTGCAGGATCGTCCGCGGCTCGCTCACCCGCGAGATGCTAGCGACAGCAGGCGACGAGACGGCGTCGAGTGGCGGCGGGCAGGGCGCGAGCGCGTTCGCCGTTCAGGCGAGCCGACCGAGGAGACGACGCAGCGGGGCGGATGGTGCCGACCTCGCAGTGGATGGATCCCGCGTTGCGGCGTCCTGGCAAGGCTTGAGTCGGGTCGCCGTTCAGGCGAGCCGACTCAAAACCACTCCGGCACCATCTCCGGATCGAGCCCCATCGCCTGCAGGATCAGCGACTGCACGTAGTCGGGATCGATCGAGAACTCCTTCAGCGTCTCGTAGCACGAGCCGGCCTTGACCGACATCAGCGCCAGCGCCAGGTGCTCGGGCTCGACCTTCTTGCTGCCGAGCTGCTGTGCTGCGTCCTTGGCGCGTTCGAACACGGTGCGCACGTGGCGGTTGAACGGGCCGTTCGGCACGCCGGGTTCGCGCGGCAGGCTCTGCACGTAGCCCGAGAACATGTCCGGGTCGACGTTCAGGTCCTGGAAGATGTGGTGCAGGCACACGCTCTTGTCGGCGCACAGGCCGTAGATCACGTGGCCGGTCGCGACCGACTCGTCGCCGAGCTGCGTCGCCAGCTCTTCGGCCTTCTTGATGGCCAACACGGTCTTCTCGGCGAAGTCCTCGAACATAGGGGCGAAGAATCTAGCGAGCTGCCGCGGAGAGTGCCACCCGCGGGACCGGGCTCCGGCGGGTATCTGCAGCCTACCGCGGCGAGCGGT